>JALWLQ010000061.1 GCA_027084095.1 Persephonella sp. | reverse complement strand
CTTTCTGCCCATGGATTAACTGTTGAGGAATACAAAAGAATTGTTGAGCTTATAGGTAGAGAGCCTAACGAGGTTGAGCTTGGGATATTTGGAGCTTTATGGAGTGAACACTGCTCTTATAAATCATCAAAACCATTTTTAAAAGTCTTCCCAACAGAAGCACCATGGGTTCTGCAGGGTCCCGGTGAAAACGCCGGAGTTGTTGAGATTGATGATAAATATGCTGTAGCCTTTAAGATAGAAAGCCATAACCACCCATCTTATATAGAGCCTTTCCATGGAGCTGCAACAGGTGTTGGTGGAATTATCAGAGATATTCTCTCAATGGGTGCAAGACCTGTCTGTGCCTTTGATAGTCTCAGATTTGGCGACCCAAGAAAAGATGGAACAAGAAAAAGTATAAAAGATGCAAAGCCTATTGTCCATGGAGTTGTTGAGGGAATTGGATTTTATGGAAATTGTATAGGTGTTCCAACCATTGGCGGTGAGGTTGTTTTTGATGAGGTTTATGCAGGAAATCCTCTGGTAAATGCCTTTTGTCTTGGAATACTGGAAAAAGACAAAATTTTCAGAGCAAGAGCCACAAAAGTTGGTCAAAAAATGGTTATGGTAGGCTCTGCCACAGGTAGAGATGGAATACATGGAGCCACAATGGCATCTGCAGAATTTTCGGAAGGGTCAGAAAGTAAAAGACCAAATGTCCAGATAGGAGACCCATTTTTTGGAAAAAGACTTGTAGAATGCACCCTTGAAGTAATGCAAAAAGGTCTGATTGTTGGTTGTCAGGACTTTGGAGCTGCAGGTTTTGCAGGTTCAACTTCAGAGTTCGGCTCAAAATCAGGAATGGGTGTAAGGGTATATCTTGAAAATGTTCCTCTCAGAGAAGAAGGAATGACCCCTTATGAGATACTCCTTTCCGAATCACAGGAAAGAATGCTTTATGCTGTGGATGAAGAAAACGTTGAGGAAGTATTGAGAATAGCTAAGTCTTATGGACTTGAAGCGGCAGTAATAGGAGAAACAACAGACACAAAAAGAATGGAAGTTTTCTATAAAGGTGAAAAAGTTGCAGACCTGCCTATATCTGCAATAGTTGATGATGCACCTGTTTATAACAGACCAAGAAAAGAACCTGAATATCTAAAAGAAACAAGAGCTTTTGACCAGAATACCCTTCCAGAAGTTGATATAAAGGAAGCTATAGAAAAAGTTTTATCCTCTCCAACTATTGCCAAAAAGGAATGGGTTTACAGGCAGTATGACCATGAAGTTGGTATAAACACAGTGGTTAAACCAGGAAGTGATGCAGCTGTTTTAAGAATAAAATGGGCTGTAAAACCTGAAATTGATAGTGAAAAAGCAGTAGCAATATCCTCAGATGGAAATGGTAGATGGGTTTATCTTGACCCTTATGAAGGCGGCAAAAGGGTTGTGGTTGAAGCTGTCAGGAATGTTTATATATCCGGAGCAAAACCCCTTGCCATAACAGACTGTTTAAACTGGGGAAATCCTGAAAATCCAGAAATAATGTGGCAGTTTGAACAGGCAACAAAAGGAATGGCAGATGCCTGCAGACAGCTAAATACACCTGTTATCAGTGGTAATGTATCCCTGTATAACGAAACCGTTCTACCAGACAAAAGAATAAATGTTTATCCAACTCCTACGGTGGTTGCTGTTGGTGTTTTAGATAAACCTGAAGATGCAATTCCATCCTTTTATCAGGAAGAAGGAGATGTTATTGTTCTGATTGGAGAGGTTAATAAACAGCCTACAGTAAACGGTAGCGAATATCTCAAAGAAGTCCACGGAATAGTATCTGGGGCAATTCCACCTGTTGATATAGAAACAGAAAAGAGACTTATGGAATTTATCCATTCTAATAGGGAAAAGATAAAATCTGCCCATGATGTATCAGATGGGGGGCTTATTACTGCCATCTTAGAGCCTGCATTTACAGAAGAAAAAACATTTGGACTTGATATTGATATAGATACAGAGTATAGGCCTGATTTTGAGCTGTTTGATGAGATGAGAAGCATTGTTGTGATATCTGCTGCTGAAGAGAATATTCCTCATCTAAAGGCCAAAGCAAAAGAATTAAGTATAGGATTTAAAGTTATCGGTAAAGTCAAAAAAGAGCCTGAGCTAAATTTGAAAGTTGAAAATATTTCAATAACAGAAAATATGAACAATCTCAGAACTTTATGGGAAAACAGTTTATCAGAAATTCTTTAAAGGGGAGTAATATCCCCTTTTTTAACAAGGGTTAATTTCCACGTAAAGAGCCTGTACTGTTTCTGTAGCAAATGGAGCTTCAGGAGGGACAGCCACAGAATTACTCCCATTATCAAAGTACAGATAAAATGGGATTTCTGTCATAAATACTTTCGTTTTTGAGCCTGCATTACATTCTGTTTCTAAAAATGCTGTTTCAGTTAAAATAGTTCCATTATTATGATAAATATCTTCAAAACCACCATCAGAAAAAAATATAGTGGATGTTGAAAAATCTCCATAAGCAGCAACTTTATTTGGATTAGTGCTAAAATCGGTAAGACCTGTGATATTAACCAGACGACTATTATAAGATGTATTAAGACCTATGTAATAAGTGGTATCTGTCAAATTGTCATCATTCACATACCAATAAACACCTTTATCCCCTGAGGTAATATTAATTATACTTGCTACAGTATATTCGTTATTGTGGATATTGTCTCTAACTTCCCAGATACCTATCCACCAGTTGCTATATATAGTTCCATTAATTTTCAGGCTAATAGAAGGAACCATTGTAATAAAAGAGGATAAGATTTTCCCTGATATATCATCGGGGTTATCAGCTATAGCTCTACTTAGATTACGGGCAAAAGCATCAACCAGATTTTTGTCAGCCCAGTTGCAACTACTTTTGGAAGTTTTTCTTATATCCAGATTGAAATTTGAGCTGTTTTTTGTAAGCGTTCCTGTCATCCTATTAGCTATTACATTTGTGTTGATACTGATATTTACAGGATTATCAAATGTATCATATCCAGTAAGGGATATATCTACCGAATTTCCGAAGATACTACCTGAAATATCTTCTTTCCACAAACTACCTCCTATCCAGCCTTTACCGGATAATGAATTACCAGATTGATTTATCTCCAGACACACAGGATATTTAACCACTCCAGAATAAGTAGAAATCTGATAACTTCCTTCCCATACACCATTTATACTTGAATAAACGCCATTTCCACTACCACAGGAGAAAAAGAAAGCTATACCAAAGGAACAAAAGGTTCTAAAAATAGATTTGATAAACATTTTTATCACCTCCTGATATATACAATTGGAGGGATATCTTAAATATTAAGATGGGAACATTTATAACTTTAGGCAATATGTTTATTAATATTTAAGATGTTTAAAGAGTTAAAGAATTCTCCAGGCTCAAATAAAGGAGAGGTTTAACCTCTCCTGATTAATCAAATATTGTAAATCTGAAATGGACAAATCCTAAAATCTGCTCAATATCCCTTACAACTTTTTCCATAATTTCGCCTTCTTTTGTTCCTGCAAACATTCTGGAGTTCAGATATCCATTCATCAGAGCTATAACAACCTTACCATTACTTTTTTCTACAACAGCAATACTTAAAGGCATTTTTACTGCCATATATTTCCTGTCGTCATCTTTCAGCATTTCTGCTGCATACTTTGCATTACAGAACTTTATTATTTTTACATTTCCTACATCTTCCCCACCGTATTTGATTATCTCTTTCCTCTGGTCAATTATGTCAACCACATGCCATCCAGGCTGTTTATTAATTCTGTCTGCAATCAGCTGAACTGTCTTTTCAAATGGATATGGACTGACAACCTGTTTGAACATCATCTCTTTAAAAGAAAACTTAACCATTAAAGGAAATACAAAAACACCTATTACAAAGCCAATTATAACTCCTGCTATTAGACTTCTTTTGCTCATCTTACTCCTCTTCTACACATATTTTTCCCTGTAAAGCTGCTTCAATTGTTTTATATGCGACTATACCTACAATTATAGTTGTGATAATCAGGAAAATTATTGAACTTATATAGGTAAGCTCATTTCTATAAGCCATATACAGCAGCATGGTAGCTATTGTTATAGCAGCCATAGGGAATGTATAAGCCCACCATGAAATAAAGAACTCAAGTTTCAAAAACACATTCATCATAATAAGCATAAGAATAAAGGTAAAAAGAGCAACAAAATATAAAGACAGTCCAAAAATATCTATACTTCCAAAGGTTATTCTAAAATAGCTGATAAATCCAACAGCAGGAGGAGCAATCAGTATAAAGAATGTAGGTAAAAGTCTTTTAGGCATTGGATGGTGAAAAATCATTCTATACACAATAATAGTAAACAACACAATCCAGAAAAATATACCCAGAGCAAAGTAGAATATAGACAATTCCTCTGGCATAACATCAACACCAACAACTGGAACAAGAACATTACCAACAATAGGAATAAACCATGCAGGTGATATATGGTTTATCTGAAATTCATTAAAAATCCAGAATTTTAATGTTTTGTAAGTAAAGTATAGATGTAAAGGAGCACCGATATACCAGTAAGAAACTGCTACTGTCGGGGCAAAATCATAAAAACTTATAGAAATCAGCAGAAAACTGATGGATATTGCAGCAGCAAAAGAACTTTTAATTGGGTGGTTAAATTCCTTTTTTATGGCATCAGGATATTTAACCCATTTAATCATATAGGTGGTAAATATCAGGAAAAACAAAGCAGTATCTATAACAAGTAGAGCTTCATAAATAAATCTTGGAAGACCAAAGTAGTGGAAGGCTTTTGCATAGGCTATAGTCAGACCAGAGATACCCATTATTACAGCAAAAAGTTGAACAGGGAAACCTCTTAAGCTCCGTTCCCTTTTATTTTCCATTTTTATCCTCTCTGGTTAGTATATACTAACACAAATTATAACATATTGATAATCTAATAATACTTGAAAATGAAGGACATGACATATATCATTTTAGAAATTTTCATACCCACAGGAGTTTATTATGTATAAATCCTGCAACTGTAAAAGCAAATTCAATGCAGTTTTTATGAAAAATCTGGAATGGTATCTGGACTATGTTTATGACGGGTATAAAAAAGGTTTATTTTCAAAAATAGGGAAAAATGTTCTGGAAATTGGAGCAGGAACAGGTATAAATCTGAAGTATTACAGACCTGGAACAAATCTGACAGTAATAGAACCTTCCCGTGAAATGCTTGAATATTTTTTAGAAAAAGCAAAAAATTACCCTTTGAATATACATGTAAAGCAAGGTTTTGCAGAAGAATTGCCGTTTGAGGATGAAAGTTTTGATGCAGTGGTTTCCACACTTGTTTTGTGTAGCGTTAAATCTCCCCAAAAAGC
>JALWLQ010000060.1 GCA_027084095.1 Persephonella sp. | reverse complement strand
AAATCAGAACATACAACTTCCCACAAAACAGGGTAACAGACCATAGAATTGGATATACATCCCACAGGATACATGAGATACTTGACGGTGACCTTGACGAGATTATAGATAGATTAATAGCCAAGGAGCAGGAAGAAAAACTCCTTGCAATTAAAGACAATTAAGCGCCCGTAGCTCAATTGGATAGAGCACGTGACTACGGATCACGAGGTTGCAGGTTCGACTCCTGCCGGGCGCGCCATATTCAAAACTCCTTTTGTATGCTAACTGTATATCTTCTATCAATCCCAGAGTATAATCCATTCCCTCCTAAATATGCATAGAAAACCTTTTCCCCTCTGTTTAGAAGATTTTCCCCTTTTATTTGGAAATTCCACCCTGATTTTGTAGAATAAGAAACACCTAAGCTCAGATTGTATGCATCAGGAATATATGTATTTTCCACTTTTATGTTCTTTTTATATAAAAATGTAATAAAATAGCTCCAGTTTTTTATATTCCCTGTCCATATAAGGTTTGCTCCTGTTCGAGGAGAATAATACCCAAATTTATCCTTATTAAATGTCCAGAAATACGCCCTTAATTTATTCCTATAAAATTTTTGGGAATATTCAAGAATATACATATTCCCATGCTCCTTCACAGGCACA
Organism: Persephonella sp.; assembly: GCA_027084095.1. GTDB lineage: Bacteria > Aquificota > Aquificia > Aquificales > Hydrogenothermaceae > Persephonella_A. Next base: position 4,796 of record JALWLQ010000060.1, on the reverse strand, counting down.
TTAATATATCCATTAAACTGTGGGAAAAAAATAATAGGATTTTTAAGAGATATTTTTCTTATGTGTAAAGACAACTTCTTCTTTTTATCAGGTATATAATCTATGGATAATACCTGTGAGGAAATCTTATAAGGTTTCAATTTCTTTTCAGGGGAAGTTTCAACATTTAACATGGAAGGAGGGATAAATATATTAAAAGCGAACACCTTGAAGGTAAAATCTTTTATCTTGTAGGAAACACCTATTTTCCAGTTTTCATCAAGATGGTCTCTGTTCTTATCCCAGTCATACTTCTCAAATTTCAAACTTAAATATGCAGCAAAATTATCAGTAAATCTGTGGCTCTCCTCTGCAAAAATAGAGTAGATATTTATATACCGTATATAAAATGGTTTTACATTTTGTAGGAAAGCAGAAACATACTGTAGATTTTCACGGGCTTTTTGATTGTAATTCCTAAAATCAACTCCTAAGTACAAATTGTTTTGCTTAAAATCAAACTTCTTTCTGGTAGATAAAACAGTCTTCTTTAAATCCCTTCTATCATAGATATAAATGGGATATCCTAATGTTTCGTTATAAGCATTAGGTACATTAATAAAATTGTTATTTTTTTCCTCTGATTTTCTTCTCTGCTGGTCATAGGAAACAAAAAATTCCAGAGATTTATCTTCTAATGTTTTAAATTTTGCAGACATAAAAATATCCGTTGAGTTTACATACCCATAATCAGGAGAAAAATCAAAGGAAAATCCTCCCCAAATTCCACGATGAACTTTTGAACCTGAAAACTGTAAAACAAGGTCTTTATACTTTATTTTAAAGTATGCATGAACTCTTCTCTGGTTTCTATTTAAATTATTACCATTTAAGTAAAGTTTACTGAACTTTTTTTCCCCTTTACTTAACATAACAAAATAAGAAAAATCAGAAGACAACTGTTTAGCATCAGAAAAAATCACATTATAACTTTTCTTACTATCGTAAATTCCTTTAACAAAAGAGATATTTTCTTTATCAGGTTCTTTTGTATAGAGTTTTATGACAATAGGGCCATTTTCATAAGAGAGTTTAGTATTCATTCCCGCATAATAAACTTTCACAAAATCTACATTGGCTATGGGATATTCATCATATATTAAAAAAGGACTAAGTGTATATATGGAGCTTACTTCATGGTCATCTATGAACAATCGGACATAGGTAGGCACATCAATTTTCAATCCTGCCATATTTAAACTTTCAACACCATACCTGTTTGGAAGATAAGAAGTATGAGGTAAAAGTCTAAGTAAGTCTGCAAGTGTATGTATTTGTAAGTTCTCCAGTTCTTCTCGGGTAAATATGTAAGCAGGGCCGAGTGTTCTATCCTCTGTGTTTTTTACTCTTATACAACTATATTTTTTTAAAAGTTGAGATAGTTCCTGTCCGTAGGCAGACAAGAAAGCAATAAAAAAAAGGTATATACTCCACAGATATTTTTTCATAATACCCTTGTTTTCATTCTCAAGAAAAGTATTCTAAACAATTCAGTATAAAGTTAATGTATAATATTATAGTATATAAGGGGTCGTAGCTCAGCAGGGAGAGCGTCGCCTCGGCATGGCGAAGGTCGCGGGTTCAAATCCCGCCGACTCCACCATTTATTATTTCTGAATATACTTTCTCTCAAGTTTATCAATCCAGAATGCCAGTAATATAAAAGTCATACCAAGAGCAATAGCAACAAGCAGTTTTGCAAGTCCTTCCAGTCCGAGCAAATCCAGTATTGATGGATTTCCAAATGTTGTCCCATGTAAAAATGAATAGTGATAAACAGGGTATATAACTGTAAATATAACACCGCCTATAATACCTGAGATAATACCAAGTAAGGCATCCATTCTACCTTCACCAACAGCCTCAGGCATACTTCCTGGACAATATCCAACTATTACCATTCCAGCACCGAATATTAGACCACCAAGGGCAACACCAACAGGATAAAGGGGTTTTATATGGAAATCTATAATGCCAAAGTAGTTAAGTGTATATAAAGCAATGGCTCCAAAACCCATGGCAACCAGGAGAGCCTTTGGGATAGTTAAATCCTTTAATAAGAATGCACCTATAACCTTTGATAGTCTATCTAAAAAGCCAAGCTGCATTATAGCTCCAAAAATCATTCCCAGTATAAAAACCTTAATCATCTGAATACCTCCTTCTGTAAATCAGATGTGCTGCGATTAAACCACCTGCAAAGGCAAAAACACCAAAAAGTAATGAACTTGCTGCCAGCTGCATTCCACCGCTGAACATATGTCCTGATGTGCAGCCACCGGCCATTCTTGCACCGAAAATCAGTAAAAATCCCCCTAAAAATGCGAAAGCTATTCTGGATTTAGTTCCCAGCTTTAACCTTTTTTCCCAGTAAACAGGGGTAAATGTAAATCTGAAAGTCCTTGTGATTAATGAGGTTATTATTGCACCAAGCAACCCACCTGCAAGAAACCATACTTCCCACTTTCCAGCTTTTTCTATCTCAGGAAGATATTCGTTATTAATCACAGGGAAAATAAGATTTCCAATATAAGGAAATGCTGTAGAAGCACCTATAGGCCTGTGTTCAACAATAAAAACAATAATGTTTATTGTTGCAAGAGCCAGCCCTGCCCAGAACCAGTTAAGAATAGGTTTTTCTCTCAATTTTAACCTCCGTGGTTAGTTTTCATTAACTACATTAACACACTGATAATCAAAAGATTTTTTAGTTTTTAAATAGGCTAATTTGCAAATTCAAATCTGATATAATCTAAGAAAAAACGGAGGTTTCCTTATAAATGAGAGCATCCCAGTTTTTTATGCCTACACTAAAAGAAGCACCATCAGAAGCAGAAGTTCCAAGTCATATATATCTTGTTAGGGCTGGGTTTATAAGACAGCTTGCTGCAGGACTTTATGAATATTTACCTCTGGGATTTAAGGTTCTTAAAAAGATAGAAGGCATAATCAGAAAATATATGGATGAAGCAGGAGCCCTTGAGGTTTTGCTGCCAATACTAACCCCTGCAGAGTTGTGGCAGGAAACAGGTAGATGGGATGTTTACGGTAAAGAGCTTTTCAGGGTAGAAGACAGGAAAGGAAGAATGTTTGCTCTGGGACCAACCCATGAGGAAACAATAACAGACCTTGTCAGGAAGAATATCCGTTCTTATAAAGATTTACCTAAAAATTTCTACCAGATACAGACAAAATTCAGGGATGAGGCAAGACCAAGATACGGGCTTATCAGAGGTAGAGAGTTTATTATGAAGGATGCATACTCCTTTGATGTATCAGAGGAGATGGCTATTAAATCATACGAAATTATGAAAGAAACCTATAAAAAAATATTTGATGAGCTGGGACTGGATTATCTGATGGTTGAAGCTGATACAGGGGCAATAGGTGGTAAATTTTCCCATGAGTTTGTTGTAAAGGTTCCAAATGGTGAGGCACATATCGTTTATTGTGAAAAATGTGGATATGCTGCCAATGTGGAAGCTGCAAAATATGAGTTTGAACTGGATAAACTTCCACCTGAGAATGAAAAACCTTTAGAGAAAGTTCATACTCCTAATGTTTCTTCAGTTGAAGAGGTAGCTCAGTTTTTAGGGGTAAGTCCTAAAAAAATTGTAAAAACGCTGGTATATATACTTGATGATGGTTCTGCTGTTGCTGTTGTTATAAGGGGAGACAGGGAGCTTAATGAAACGAAACTTGCCAATTATTTCAATGTAATAGATGCCAGACTTGCCACATCTGAAGAACTGGAAAAACTGGGAATAGTTGAAGGGTTTGTGGGCCCAATAGGAATAGATATACCCGTTTATGCAGATGTATCTGTAAAAGACCTTCACAACTTTGTTGTGGGAGCAAATGAGAAAGATTATCACTATATAAATGTTAATATTCCAAGGGATTTTAAGCCTGTTGAGTTCGTTGATTTTTCAACAGCAAGGGAAGGAGACCCTTGTCCTGTATGTAAAGCACCTCTTAAAGAAACAACAGGGCTTGAAGTTGGCCATATATTCCTCCTTGGAACAAAATACTCAGAGGCGATGAAAGCCTATTTTGTGGATAAAGATGGCAGAGAAAAACCAATAATAATGGGCTGCTACGGTATAGGTGTAAGCAGGCTTATGGCAGCTGCCGTTGAACAGAACCATGATGAAAATGGAATAATATGGCCAGAAAATATCGCACCTTTCAAACTCCAGATACTTGCCCTGAACATAAAAGACAACCAGATTAAAGATATAGCAGAAAATATTTATCAGAAAGCAAAAGAAAAAGGAATAGAAGTTCTTTATGATGACAGGGATATGTCCCCAGGGGCTAAATTTAAAGATGCTGACCTGATAGGAATTCCTTACAGAATAGTTGTAGGTAAAAAAGTAAAAGAAAATAAAGTTGAAATTCAAAAAAGAGCCACAGGTGAAAAACAGGAAATAGGTATAGACACAATAGATGAATTTCTCAATACTTTAGTTTAAACCCCACACAAGTGGGGTTTCCCTTTCTAAAAAGACTTAAAAATAAAGTAAACTCCAAAAATTACTATACTTAAAGATACCAGCTCTTTGAATTTTTGAGTTGGAAGCTTTCCCGTCAGATAATTACCTAAATAAGCACCAATAACAACTCCTACCATACCGGGAATAACAATCTCCCAATTAAATAGAGTTCTTAATTCTGGAGAGACAAGATAAAACAAAATTCTCTCAATATTCAAAATAACGAACACAAAGGAAATAATAAACTTAAAATCATTTTTA
>JALWLQ010000059.1:13459-20281 GCA_027084095.1 Persephonella sp. | reverse complement strand
AAGCTAAAAAAGAGATTGCTAAAAATATGTATTTTGAACTGAAAATGCCAATAGAACAAATAGCAAAAGTTTTGAAAGTTTCTCCTGATTTCATAGAAAAAGTCATTGAAGAAACAAACTCAAAAAATAAAAAATAATAAAACCTAAACTGTTTTTATATTTTGGATAGATATTGCTTCAAAAAATCTTTACAAATGATGAATCCGATATTTCTCTAAACTTCTCGACAATATTTTTAATTAATTCCCCCTTATCGTGTAAAATAATTATTAACCTTTAACTAAAATTAGGAGAGGAAATTGTATCTGTGGATTAAGGCTTTACACGTAATATCTGTTATATCATGGATGGCTGTTTTATTTTACCTGCCCCGTCTATTTGTTTATCATGCAGAAAACAAAGACAAAAAAGAGTTTGTATCTGTAGTAAAAATAATGGAATATAAACTTTTTAAATACATTGGACTTCCGGCCTTCTGGGGAACAGTTCTAACAGGAATAGCTATGATTGCAATGAATCCTGAGATTTTTAAAACAGGTGGCTGGATACATCTTAAACTGACTGCAGCTTTACTGCTTATAGCCTATTTTATTCATCTTTCTTTTATCAGGAAGAAGCTGGAAAGGGATGAATGCACAAAATCAGGTAAATTTTTCCGATTTTATAATGAAGTGCCAACAATTTTAATGATAATAATAGTAATAATGGCAATTGTCAGACCATTTTAGGATTTGAATATGTTAGACAGATTATTTGTAAGAAAAAAGATAGAAGAGTTTTTACTTGAGGATATAGGATACCAGGATTTAACCACCGATAATCTGGATGTGGATAAGGATGTAGAGGCTGTTTTAATTGCCAAAGATGAAGGTATTCTTGCAGGTGTTGATATAGCTCTTGAGGTTTTTAATGTTTTAGACCCTGATATAAAAATAGAAAAATATAAAAATGATGGAGATAAACTCCAGAAAGGCGACCAAATCATAAAACTCTCAGGAAGTGGAAAATCAATTTTAAAAGGGGAAAGGGTTTTTTTAAATCTTGTCCAAAAACTCTCAGGAATAGCAACAACTACCAACAAGTATGTCCAGAAGCTAAAAGAAACTTCTGTTAAACTCCTTGATACCAGAAAAACAACACCGGGATTAAGGGCATTTGAAAAATATGCCGTTAGAGTTGGCGGAGGATATAACCACAGATTTGCCCTTTATGATATGGTAATGATAAAAGATAATCATATAGCACTGGTAGGAAGTATAACAGAAGCAGTAAAACAGATAAAATCAAAGGTCTCACCTATGGTAAAAATAGAGGTGGAAGTTTCATCTCTTGATGAGTTTAGAGAGGCTCTAAAAACTGAAGCAGATATGATTATGCTTGATAATATGGATATTAAACAGATAAAAAAAGCTGTGGAGATAAATCAAGGTAGAAAAAAACTTGAAGTTTCAGGAAATATAACACTTGATAACATTGAGGAGTATGCAAAAACTGGAGCTGATTTTATATCAACCGGTGCAGTTATCCATTCAAGTAAATGGCTGGATTTAAGTCTAAAATTCAAATAAAAGGAGGTTAGAGTTTATGAAAAAAAGCTGCAAGATTACGGTTTTACCGGGAGATGGTATTGGACCGGAAATAATGGAGTCTGCTATTGAGGTATTAAATGCTATTTCTAAAAAATACGGAATAAATTTTGAATTCCATGAGGCGTTGATAGGCGGAGCTGCAATAGACGCAACAGGAAATCCCCTTCCAGAAGAAACCCTTGAGCTTGCTAAAAAAAGTGATGCTGTTTTACTGGCAGCTGTAGGTGGAGAAAAATGGGATAACCTGCCTACGGATAAAAGACCTGAAAAAGGACTTCTCAGAATAAGAAAGGAATTAGACCTATTTGCAAATCTCAGACCGGGGAAAGCATACACAGCTTTATTAGATGCCTCTCCCCTTAAAGAAACATTGATTAAAGGTGTTGACCTTCTTGTTATAAGAGAGCTTACAGGTGGGATATATTTCGGAGAGCCAAGGGGAATAGAAGAGAGAAATGGTGAAAAAGTTGGATACAACACAATGATATATTACGAGCACGAGATTAAAAGAATTGCAAAGCTTGCCTTTGAGATGGCAAGAATGAGAAGGAAAAAAGTTACAAGTGTTGATAAAGCAAATGTTCTTGAGGTGTCTGCTGTATGGAGAGAAGTAGTAACTGAAGTTCACGCTGATTATCAGGATGTAGAACTGGAACACATGTATGTTGACAACTGTGCAATGCAGTTTGTTAGAAGACCAAAGGATTTTGATGTAATCGTTACCGGAAACCTTTTTGGAGATATACTCTCTGACGAGGCTGGAGCTTTAACAGGTTCACTGGGAATGCTCCCATCTGCAAGTATCGGAGAAAGATATGCACTTTATGAACCTGTTCACGGTTCTGCACCTGATATTGCCGGACAGGGAATAGCAAACCCAATAGCCATGATACTTTCTGCAGCAATGATGCTGGAAATAACCTGTAAACTCCCAGAAGCTGCCAGAGATATCGAAAAGGCTATAGATAAAGTGCTGGAAGAAGGCTACAGAACAGGAGATATCTGGGCTCCAGGAACAAAAAGGGTTAATACAAAGGAAATAACGGAGGCAATTATTCAGAATTTATGAAAAAAGCATGGCTGATATTTTTTCTACTTTTTAGTATAAGTTTTGCTTTTGAAGCGGTTCAGCCTTTGCCTACCACAGTTAAATATGACAGGGCGAAGGCTGAACTTGGAAAAATTCTCTTCCATGATCCATCTCTATCAAAAGATGGTAAGGTATCCTGTGCAACCTGTCATGACCTTTATACAAAATGTGGAACAGACCAGGAACCTGTGTCAACAGGTTTTGCAGGTAAAAGAGGAACAGTTAATTCACCTACAGTTTTTAATGCAGCTTTTAATTTCAGGCAGTTCTGGAATGGTAGAGCTAAAGATTTAAAAGAACAACTGATAGGTCCTATTACTAACCCTGTCGAAATGAATACCACTCCAGAAGAAATAGAAGAAAAACTGAATAAAAATCCTTTTTACAGAAAAAAGTTTAAAGAGATATACCATACAAACAGAATAAAATTTGAACATGTTGCAGACGCAATTGTTGAGTTTGAAAAAGCACTTATAACGCCAAACAGTAAATTTGATAGATATCTTAGAGGTCTTGTAAAGCTTTCTCCTGAAGAAGAAGAAGGATTTAAATTGTTCAAAAGACTGGGATGTATTTCCTGTCATAATGGTGTCAATTTCGGAGGAAATTCATTTCAAAAACTTGGAGTGGTAATTCCTTACCCCTGGAAACCAACAAATCCTGATAGATACCAGATTACCAGAAGGGAAGAAGATAAAAATGTATATAAAGTTCCTTCCCTCAGGAATATCACCTGCACTTATCCTTATCTCCACGATGGAAGTATCCCAGATCTTAAAACTACTATCAAAGTAATGGCTAAGCATAATCTTGGAATAGATATGGCCGATGAAGATATTGAGAAAATAATTGCCTTTTTGAAGACTTTGAAGGGAGAACTTCCATCAATACTTGTAGAGGAAAATAGGTGAGGAGAATTTATTTTGTCCTTTTTCTTGCTATTGTGGTAACTGCTGCTTTTTTATATTCCTCTAAAAATACATTTGACTATACAATGACCACTTCCGGTGTTTTATTTGATTTAAAAAGGATTGAAAAAAATGAATTCCGGCTGGAAAGTGAAATTTTAAAAAGTAAATTTTTCTTATACTATGATTACAACAAAATTTATGAGCCGTTGCAAAAAATTAAAAATATTATAAAGCACTTAAAATTAGGTCATCTAAAAAAGCTTGCCCATAAAAACACATACAGACTTATAAAACAGTATGAAAATAAAATTAAGGAAAAAGAAAATGAGATTTACAAGTTTGAAACCCTTAATTCTGCCATAAAAAATTCGCAGATATACATTCCAGAACTATCCTTAAAATATTTACAATTAAATTCTAATATTGATATGTCTTACTATCTTCTTATTGATAAAGCTGTTTCTACGATATTCCTTCTTCAGAATAGTATGGATACCAATTTTCTTTCAGATTTGAAGATATATTATGAAATACTGAAAAACTATAATGTGGAGGATAACGAAAAAATTCAAAAATTCCACGAAACATTTTTACTTCATCTGGGGGTTATTCTGAAGAATTTTGAGTGGTATCAGAAAGAATTTAGAAAATTGATAAATAATAAAGAGGATTTAAATCTTCTTTCAAAGATAAGGAAGAATTTTATAAAAGAAAGTCAGAAAGAGGTAAATGAGATAATCACATTTAATTTTGGAATAGGGGTAATTTTTCTTTCTGTATTGATTTATCTGGCTCTATTACTTGTAAAATTAGATATTAGCAATGAGACTTTAAAGGTATTAAAAGAAGATTTACGTCAACGATTAGTGACAGATGATTTAACCGGATTACCTAATAGAAAAGCCTTTTTTGAGAGATTAGAAAAATATCAAAAACCTACTTTTGTATTGGTGAATATAGATAATTTCAAGCATATAAATGACCTTTATGGGTCAGCGGTAGGAGACCAATTACTTATTGAACTTGGAAGGTTTATAGAGGAAAAATCCCTAAAAATAAATGCAGAAGTTTTCAGATTAGGTGCAGATGATTTTGGTTTACTGTATGAAGATAGAAGAAAAGAAACAAAAAAAATAGTAGAAGAGCTAATTAAAGATATTGAGAATAATACATTTTTACTAAAAGTTAAAAAAAGAAACAGAGTAATATTACTTGAAATTTCTATTAACGTTTCTGCAGGAGTTTCGTATATGTATCCTCTTCTTGAGACAGCAGATATGGTTCTTAAATATGCAAAATTAAACAGAAAAAAATACTTAATCTACAACAGAAATATGGGACTTTATAAGCATATCCAGAGGAACCTTAATCTGGTAGATAAGGTTAAATATGCTCTTCAAAACGATAAAGTATTTCTCGTTTATCAGCCAATAATAGATAACAAAACGATGAATGTTGTAAAATACGAGTGCCTGGTCAGAATTAAAGACCAGAATGGCAATATAGTATATCCTGGAGAATTTTTGTCTGTTGCACGAGACTCAAAATATTATGAACAGATTACCCAACGAGTTATCAATCATGCTTTTAATAAATTTAAAGATACTACCGACCTATTTTCTATAAATCTTTCTGCAGAGGATATTACAGATAAAGAAATAAGAAATTATATATATGCTATGCTTGATAAATATCCTGAAATAGCACAGAGATTAACATTTGAAATTTTAGAAAGTGAAAGTATTAATAATTATGAGGAAGTTAAAGAATTTATAAAAAATGTGAAAGCTGCAGGGGTAAAAATTGCCATTGATGATTTTGGTAGTGGATATTCTAATTTTGCAAGAATTGTTGAGCTTGACCCTGATTTTATAAAAATAGACGGCTCCCTTATTAAAAAGCTGCCTTATGATATATACGTTCAGGTTGTTGTTTCTACAATTGTTGACTTCTCCAGAAAACTGGGAATAAAAACAATTGCAGAGTTTGTTTATAATGAGGATGTTTTTTCAGTGGTAAAATCCACCGATATAGATTATTCCCAGGGAAATTATATAGGTAAACCTACTGAAGAATGTTGCTTTCCTGAAAAAAAATCTTAGATTTATTAAACTATTTATAAAACCTTCTATGAAGAGGTTAAAATGATAAAGTTTAACCAGTATCTCAAAGAAAAATACGGCGGCAGAATTCAAAAAATCTCTATAGATGCAGGATTTACCTGCCCAAACAGAGATGGTAATGTTGCTTTTGGTGGCTGTACATTTTGTAATAATACCTCCTTCAGTCCTTATGCGATGACCCGCCAGTCTGTTGAGGAACAGATAGAAAAATCAATGGAGTTTTATTCAAAGAGATTTAAAAATCTAAAGGGATATATAGCTTATTTTCAGGCTTTTACAAACACCTATGCACCTGTTGATAAGCTAAAAGAAATATACGATAAAGCAATGGAATATCCTGAAATTATAGGAATGTCTATTGGGACAAGACCGGATGTTGTTCCTGAACCTGTTCTGGATTTAATTGCAAGTTATACTGTAGATAAACCAGAGATATGGATTGAGTATGGTCTTCAGACTGCAAACATAAAAACCCTCAGAAATATAAACAGGGGGCATGGAGTTTCTGAATTTGTTGACGCAGTTTTAAGAACCAAAAAAAGACCAAATATAAAAATATGTGCCCATATGATTGTTGGACTTCCTGGGGATGAATATGAGGATTACATAGAAACGGCTAAACTGATAGCAGCACTTCCAATTGATGGTATCAAAATTCATCCTCTTCATGTTGTTAAGCATACGGTTATGGCAAAGCAGTATGAAAACGGAGAGTTTGGGCTTCTTGACCTTGAAGAGTATGCAAGCATTGTGGCAGATATTCTGGAAGTTTTACCGGATGATATTATTGTCCACAGGCTTACAGGTGAAGCAAGTGAAGATGAACTTATTGCTCCAGACTGGTGTGCTCCAAAAAGAAAAATGGAAGTGCTTACAGCCATAGAAAACGCCATCCAGAAAAAAAAGGAAAGCAAAAAGCTGCTTATTATTTAACTTTCAGAACAGATATTTCTTTTGTAGCTAAAAAAAGAAATAAAACTAATTTTTCTGTGCAATCTTTTTCTGTAGTGCTTTTTTAGCTATTTATTAAACTCTTTTAATATTTTATGAGAGAGAAGGATTGAGGCTGTTTTATCCAGATAATCATTTGAGTTTCCACATTTGGGAGA
>JALWLQ010000059.1:0-13359 GCA_027084095.1 Persephonella sp. | reverse complement strand
TTTTTCTGTGCAATCTTTTTCTGTAGTGCTTTTTTAGCTATTTATTAAACTCTTTTAATATTTTATGAGAGAGAAGGATTGAGGCTGTTTTATCCAGATAATCATTTGAGTTTCCACATTTGGGAGAATAAATACAGGAAGGACAACCTGCTATACAGGAGCATTTGGAGATTGTTTTATATGTACTTTCCATCATCTCTTCCAGCTTTCTGAAACCTACTTCAGAGTATCCAACTCCTCCCTCATATCCATCATAAATAAAAATTGTAGGTTTTCCTGTTTCAGCAAAAAATGGGGTTGAAAGTCCACCGATATCCCATCTGTCGTTCATTGCATACAGAGGATATATACCGATAAGTGCATGCTCTACCCCGTGAAGTGCTCCCAGAAAGCCATTTTTTCTTTCTTTTATTCTTTTGATATATTCCTTTAGTTCTTCTTTTTCTTTTTCGTGTAGTTTTGCTGACAGGCTTTCTATGGCTTTGATTGCAAAATGGAAAGCATCAATATTCCCTTCTTTCCTGAATTTTAATAAATTCTCAAAAACAAGGTCATGATAGATATACTTACCTTCGTATAATCTTCCTTTCTTGAAAACAAACTCTTCTATCAGTCTGGCGTTATGCTTTGCATTTTTATAAATGATTTCCTCTTCCCATTCAGGTGGCATCGTCCACCAGAAAGCAATAGTTTCAAACTCTTTTGACAGGAAGTTATTCACATCAAAAATCTCATCTTTTAGCTTTTCATCAAATTCCATATCCCGCATAGAGTATCCGACAACTGTTGTTTTGACCTTTACCTTTCCCTGAAATATCTCTATCTTTCCCTTTTTCCTGCCATCTGTTATTTGAACTATTTCTATCTCTGATTGTTTTAGGGGCTCTGTTATATAAGAAACCTCTGACCTGACAACATAAACGGTGTTATTATCCATATCTAAATGTTCAACAATAAACTTTTCCCCGTTATGTAGATAAACTGCTCCCGGGTGTGCTTCATAAATAACGATATCCCCAGATATATCTCCTATTGTTCTGCCAGAGATACTTTCTACTATTTTAAAACTCTCACCTGCAGACCTTATGCTGAAAGGTTCCTGTCTGCTGGCATATAATTTGTTGTTTGTAAATCTGAGTTTTTTTTCTTTATAAAGCTCCCTTGCAACTTCCTTTTCTTCTTCTGAAAGCTCATTTAGTTTTATAGGAATTTCAGATGCCATTACAGGCAGATGTTTTTTCAGGATGTATTTGTTCTGGGGATTAATAACAGGCTCTTCCATCTGTCTGTAGAATAGCTCTTCAGGATTTTTTACAAAATACTGGTCAAGGGCATCCCTTTTAGGAACCAGGATATTATAGGCTTTTTTATCCCTTCTTCCTGCCCTTCCAAATCTCTGCCATACCTGTGCCAGTGTTCCCGGATAACCTATCAGTATGCAACCTTCAAGGTCTCCAATATCAATTCCCATCTCAAGTGCACTTGTGGATATTACAGACAGAATATTCCGTGTAAGAAGTTTAAATTCTATTTCTCTCCTTTCTGCTGGTGTATAACCTGACCGATAAGGGCTTACCTTGTCAATAAGGTCTTCTCTGCCTTTTTTCTTCAGGATATCCTTTACCCTGAGGGCAAGTATCTCAGCCTCTTTTCTACTATCAACAAATACTATAGTTGATATATCCTCTATAACTGTATTTGCTATTAGCTCTGCTTTTTCACTGTTTCTTAAACCTCTAAAAATCTGGACTTCTCTTTCTGGTAATGGTGCCCCTGATTTTGAAATCTCAACAACCTCATCCTGAATAAGTTTAGAGGCAAATCCTGCAGGATTGTGTATTGTGGCAGAGTTCATTATAAAAACAGGTTTTCTACTCCTGTAATACCCTATTATCCTTTTTAACCTTCTGATTATATTTGATATATGGGAGCCTAAAACACCTCTGTAGGCATGTATCTCATCAAGAACTACAAACTCAAGCTCCTCAAAAAATGAAGCCCACCCTGTATGATAAGGAAGAATACCCGCATTAAGCATATCAGGAGTAGTAATTAAAAAATTAGGTGGATTTCTTTTTATCTCCTGTCTTTTATCCCTTGGAGTATCCCCGTCATAAACTTCTACAGTTGCGTTTATACCTGTTTCAAAGATTAAATCCATTATCTTTCCATACTGGTCTCTGGCAAGGGCTTTCAGTGGGAAAACTACTATTGTTTTACTTTCGGGGTTTTGGTGTAGTCTTTCTAAAACAGAAAGTATATATATAAATGATTTTCCTGAGGCTGTTGGTGTGGTTACAACAATGTTTTTTCCTTCTTTAATTAGTTTAAGACCCTCAACCTGATGTGAATACAGTCTGATATTTTTTTCCTGCAGAAATTTTTCTATTTTTTTATTTTCAAAATCAAACTGTCCGTATTGGGCTTCCACAGGAGGAAGTATTTTTGCATATGCTATTTTATTTTTGTAATACTTCAGTGTTTCCATAGGGAAAAATATAGCACGGAAAAATTATCTGTCAAAAATCAATCTTTAGCTCAACTTTTTTTCCATTTCTAAGCACAGTTATTGTAGCTTCTTTTCCGGAAAAAAATATTTCTGTTTTCAACTGGGATATGTTTTCAACAGGCACACCGTCAAACTCAATTATAATATCTCCTTTTTTGATACCTGCTTTTTTTGCCACTGCTTTTTCTGCTATGCCAACAACTTTCAATCCTTTTACTGTAGGTTCAACAAGTACACCTAATTTTTTTTCCTTTTCTCCTTCAAGCTGGGCAGTGTATACAATATAATCTGCAATATTTTTCTTTAACTGGTCATCTATAACGACGGTAAGACCTTTTTTTCCTGTTCTTCTTTCAACCCTTGAAGGAATTCCGTATCTAAACCTTATATGTCCACTTCCTGCGAGAACTATAATTTTCCTTTCGGGATTGTTTTTGATGTAATTGGAAATGGTCTGTGCCATTGTTTCATCCCATATTATCTGGGACTGGATAAAGTTATAAAATCTGTCTTTATCCATAGATTTATGTCTGCTGAAAACTTCTTTCAAAAAGGTTATATATTTAAAATCTGAGAAATCCATGTCTTCAGGTAATAGTTTTTTTTCGGCAGGGGTAAGGGCTGTGATACCCTTGGAGGATACTTTTTTAATTATAGAATTATCTATATTAAGGGCTATTACAGGTATTCTATGTTCTCTACAGTAAAGTAAGATAGGTCTATATAAATGATAGTTGTATTTCCATGAAACAAAATATCCTGATTTTTTAAGAAATTCTTTTTCAGAAATCTCTCCATTTATGAACTGGTCAATAATAGGCTGTTTTGAACGCTGGAACATTTCCATTCCAACGGCAATGTCTGGATATTTTTTATGGATGGCTTTTATAACACTTAGCTGGAATGCATGATTAGAAAATAAAGTGTGCTGCTCTCCAAGATAAATAACTGATTTTTTCAGGGCATCATTAATCAGGTTTTGAAAATCTTTAATACCTTTTTCAGAAACTATTTCTGCTTCTTCTCTGAGGGTTAGTCTGATACCATCTATAGTATTTTTAACGGTTTTGGAGGTGATTTTACCGTTTTCCAGTACCAGTTTTGAATATTTACCATAATGAATAATTTTTCTGGCAAAGATTTTAGCTTCTTCTGGATTTTTTATATTAAAAAGAGCAATTACAGTAGATTTTCCAAAAGGATTTTTAAATAGCTCTATATATGCTTTGTCTGTTCTATGATTTTTTCCTAACACTTTTAGAGCAACAGGATTATCTCCTCCCATTATGAATACATTTTTTCCTTGGATATCTTTATAACTGAATTCTTGAGGGTATTTTATGATTGCTTCTGGGAAATGTTTTACAATAGGGGCATATTTAACTTCCTGCTCTGGTATATAAACAACAGGTTTTCTTGCTCCATTAACAAAATATAGAACGGGGTTTATCTCTTCCCAGTTTAAATCCCTAAAGATATTGTAGTCTTTATCTATATACATTTTTAGTGGTTCATTTTTTGTTGTAATCTCAAATTTTTGCTTAGTTTTTGTGAGGTTCACACTGAAATGTTCCTGTCCCAGATATGTTTCAACTGTTATTGGAATTTTAAGTTTATAAGGTTGTTTTTGGGTAATTTCAAAGGATATATGAAAGCCATCATCTTTCATAACCAGATTTTTCAGGTTAATTTCTATCTTAGGCATACCTTTTTTATACACAAATTGCTTAAAGAAATAGTTTAAGTCTCTACTTGAAACCTGCTGAAAAACTGTCTTTATATCCTCCCATGATGCCTGACTGAATTTGAAGCTTGAGTAGAAAAGGGACAGGGCTTTTTTGAAATTTTCCTCTCCAACTTCATTCCTTAGCATGTGGAAGAAAAACATAGATTTTCCGTATCCGATAGCTTCTGATTTCAGGTCTGTTTTTCCGTAAAACTTGCTCAGTGGATAATCATCTTTGGCATAAGCCAGATATTTTAAAAGAACATTTTTTCTATAAGCTTTCTTATTTTGGGCAAGTCTGTAGTCTGATAAATATGTAGTTAATCCTTCTGCCCAGTTTCCACCCTTAATATAAACAGCACAACCAAACCACTGGTGGAGGATTTCATGGGCTAAAGATTTTTCAACTATAAATGGAAATTTTATAATTTGTTGACCAATAAGTGTAAATGTGGGCATTGAGTATCCTGTGGGAAAAGCGTTTTCCACAATTGCAAATCTTTTATAGGGGAATTCTCCAATAAGCTGTTTGTATTCCTGTATGTATTTATAAGCAAAATCTATATATTTATCAGATAGCTGTGCATCTTTTTTAAAGAAGTAGGTTTCTATTACTAAATCCTCAAATTTTTTCCTTTTAATCTGGTATTTGGTTGAACCAATAAGATGGATTATCTCTGTAGGATATGGAAACTCAAACTGGTATTTTTTGTTTGCTCCCTTTTTTTCTACAGATACTTTTTCAAATTCTGTTACCAGAATAAATTCCTCAGGAACTTCAACAGATAGTTTATAAACAGCGAGTTTATTAACATAGGGATACCAGTTATCTATCAGACTTATAAATTCATCAGTAATTATATTTCCTGTATTAAAGTCCAGTAATTTTTTTGAATATTTAATTTCAACTCTTTTTTCTGGAGAGATTTTTAGTTTAAGATGATTTTTTTGTGAGATATTATTACCCTGATAGTAGATGGAAACAGTATCAAGTTTATCTAAATAAACTCTAATTTCTTCAGGTCTATCAGAGTAGATGATAGCTTTTCCTGTTAACAGATTTTTTTCAGGAATAATTTGAATGTCTAATTTGTAAAAAATTTCGGCATAGGATATATTGAAAAACAGAAAAAATAATATTAAGAATTTTTTCATGATTTTTTCCTTTTTATGCTTTAATTTATAAAAATATTCTAACTTGAAAAAAGGAAAAAATAGGGAAAATGGGAATAAAAGTAGTAGCAACAAACAAACCGGCTTATCACAATTATGACATACTGGAAACATATGAAGCTGGACTTGTTCTGGAAGGCTCTGAAGTAAAATCAATAAGAGAAGGTGCTGTTAACCTGAAGGACGCATTTATAAGAATAGATGATGGAGAGGCTTATGTTTATAACATGTATATAGCTCCATATAAGCCTGCTGCAAAATTTCAGCACGACCCATACAGGAAAAGAAAGCTCCTTCTACACAAAAGGGAAATCCTGAAACTTATGGGAAAAGTTCAGGAAAAGGGACTGACAATCATACCCCTTAAGCTATATTTTAAAAATGGAAAAGCTAAGTTGGAAATAGCCCTGGCAAAAGGTAAAGCAAAATATGAAAAACGTCAGGCTATAAAAGAAAGGGAAACAAGAAGAGAACTTGCCAAAAAATACAAAGGCAGGATTAAGCTATGAATATAAAAGAGATAAAGGAACTTGCAAAAAAATTTACTCCTGAGCAGCTTGAGATGTGTATAGACCAGACCCTTAAGATAGGACATCCAACTCTAAAAGGATGTGAACTATCAGGAGATGTAATGGAAATCCTGAATACCCTTGCAAAAGCTGAAACAGTCAGAGAGTTAATGGAGCAAGGAATGACAGAGGTTGAAGCTATCAGAGAACTGGCCAGAAGAATTAGAAGAGTGCAGGGAGTAGAAAAATGAATATAAAAGAGATAAAAGAGCTTGCCAGTAAGTTTACTCCTGAGCAGCTGGAAAATTGTATTTTACAGACCATTCAGGATGGGAAAAATGAGTGTGATATAACCGGAGATGTGGAAGAGGTTGTTAACATCCTTGCAAAAGCCCAGACAGTTAGAGAATTAATGGAGCAAGGGATGTCCCAGATGGAAGCTATTAGGGAACTTGCCAGAAGAATTAGACAGGTGCAAGGAGGTAAATAGTCATGAACAGACTTTTAATCTTTTTATTGGCTATAGCAGTTATTTTTACATCCTGTTCTAAACGTTCCTATGAAAGTGCAGTTATTGGAGGTGCGGCAGGTTCAGCTGTAGGTGCCATATTAGATGAGGAAAATCCGTGGAGAGGTGCTTTTATAGGCGGTGTAGTAGGTGCTGTAATTACAGGAACGATAGCAGAAATATCTTCACGGGCTGCTTATGAAAGTATAGAGTATGATAAGCCTGTAGAATATAGATGTTATAGATGTAGAGAACGTATCAGAATAGTAGCAATGCCTCGTGGTTGGAGAGGACATTGCAGAATAGTTAAATTGAAATATTACAAAGGTAAGAAACTGATTAGAGTTAAAACAAGAAAAATATGTAAAAGAAGATAAAACCCCTGTTGGCTCTAATAACAGGGGTGCATGGTTATGTTGAGTTTTAAATTTTAACCACCATACAGGTGGTTGCTTTTTTTACTCCTTTTATGGAGTGGATGTCCCTTATAACAACTTTTCCAATTTCGTTCTGGTCTTCACCTTCCAGAAATATGATTATATCGTATATTCCTGTTACAACATCTGCTGATTTTACATTTTCTATCTTAGAAAGCTCTTCCATTATAAATGGAATATCAGGGGGGTTTGCCTCAATAAGCACGTAAGCAGTAGCTTTATCCTTTACGTCAATCTCTTTAAGCAACTCAGAGAAAGGAATAGGGGCTTCATTGAGTTGTTCTTCCATTTCTTCCACCTCTTATTTTAGATTTTTCTTGGCTCCTTCTATAGCTCCAATTATTGCACCTTCAATAACGGCAAAAGTTTTCTTCACAATATTTTCAGTTTCATCTAAAACTTTGATAACTGTTTCTTTCTTAATCATTTCTCCTGGAGTTTTTTCAATTGCTCTGAGTTTAAGTCTTTCTAAATCCTGCTTTAATCTCTCCAGGTCTTGTTTAATTACATCAAGATTGATTTCTTCTTCCTGTTGTGGCTGCTTTTTTTCTTCCTGTTTTGTTTTTTTCTCAGCCATATCTATCACCTCCTAAAGTATATATCTTGTAAGGTCTTCACTTTGTATTACATTTTCAAGTTTTTGTTTGACTATCTTTTCATCAATTATTATATGCTGTCCTTTAAGGTCTGGTGCTTCAAATGAGTAATCTTCCATAATTCTTTCAAGTATTGTATGAAGTCTTCTTGCTCCGATATTTTCTGTTTTTTCATTTACCTCCTCTGCTATCTCAGCAATAGCCTCAATGGCTTCATCTGTAAATTCCAGATGAACACCTTCAGTGGACATTAGAGCTTTATACTGTTTTATAAGAGCATTTTTAGGTTGGGTTAGTATTTTTACAAAATCCTCTTTTGTCAATGGTTGTAGTTCAACCCTTATAGGAAATCTTCCCTGTAGTTCAGGTATAAGGTCAGATGGTTTTGATAAATGAAATGCCCCTGCTGCTATGAATAGAATATGGTCTGTTTTAATGGGACCATACTTTGTGGATACTGTTGTTCCTTCAACTATAGGTAGTAAATCCCTTTGAACACCTTCCCTTGATACATCAGGGGACGAACCTGAAGATTTACCTGCCACCTTATCTATCTCATCAATAAATACTATTCCAAAATTTTCAGCCCTGTAAACTGCTTCAGATGCAACTTCATCCATATCTATCAGCTTTTCAGCTTCCTGTTGTTGAAGAATTTTGAGGGCTTCTTTGACAGTTACTTTTCTTTTTTTTCTTTTTGATGGTGTTAGATTTGAGAATAAATCCCTGAGCTGATTTTCAATATCTTCCATTCCGGGAGCAATTACTCCACCTATTACTGAAACAGGTTTTTCCTCAACATCTATCTCTATTATTCTGTCGTCTAATTCTCCTTTTTGTAGCATTTCCCTGAATTTTTCTCTGGCAGGTGAACTTTCTTCCTCTATTTCTCCTCCAAGACTGCCAAAGGTTCTTACTCTTCTTGGAACAAGATAGTCAAGGACTTTTTCTTCTGCCAGTTTTCTTGCCTTTTCCTGAACCTCTTCCATTTTTTCTGCTTTAACCATTTTGAAAGAGGCTTCTGCAAGTTCTCTTATGATACTTTCAACATCTCTTCCCACATAACCAACTTCTGTAAATTTTGTTGCTTCAACCTTTATGAAAGGTGCTCCCACCAGATTTGCCAGCCTTCTGGCTATTTCTGTTTTACCTACACCTGTTGGACCTATCATGAGGATATTTTTGGGAATAACTTCATCCCTTAATTCTTCTGGAAGTTGTTGTCTTCTCCATCTATTTCTGAGGGCAATTGCCACAGCTTTTTTAGCTTCTTTTTGACCAACTATATATTTATCAAGTTCCTGAACTATCTGTTTTGGGGTTAATTCTTCCTTTATCAATGCCACCTCCTTAAACAAGAATTGTATTTTTTCTTATCTGTGGTTGAAGCTTTATCCTTCCATCTACAGCCCATACCTGATTTTCCTTTACAATTAGTGGATTTATGTCAAGTTCCTCAATTTCAGGAAAGCTCTGTAATAAATTTGATACATTCATTAATATATTTACAAGGTTTTTAATTTCCACTGGTTTTTTATCTCTAAAGCCTTCTTTCAGAAGTTTGTAAATCTTTGTTGAGGAAATCATTTCCTTGGCAGCTATTTCTGATAGAGGAACAAAGTCAAACGATACATCTTTGAAAAACTCAACGAATGTTCCACCCATTCCAAACATTATGTATTGTTTAAATAATCTGTCATAGCTACTGCCTATAACCAGCTCAAAATCCCCTTTAACCTGTTTTTCTACAATAACTCCTTCTATTTTTGCATCTTTTTTGTATGTAATAGCATTCTGGATAATAGTTTCGTATGCCTTTTCAGCCTGAGATATATCCTTAATATCAAGGATTACACAGCCGGCATCTGATTTATGAAGTATATCCGGTGAGTTTATTTTCATCACTACAGGAAAACCTATTTCCTGTGCTATTTTTACTGCGTCTTCTTTGGTTTTTGCGTTAAACGTAGGATTTACAGGAATTGAGTAAGCTTTCAGAATTTTTTTCACATCTAATTCTGTTAGCAATAGCTGGTTGTTTTCTATTTTTGATGTGA
Source organism: Persephonella sp. (assembly GCA_027084095.1). Classification (GTDB taxonomy): domain Bacteria; phylum Aquificota; class Aquificia; order Aquificales; family Hydrogenothermaceae; genus Persephonella_A. The sequence continues at coordinate 3,844 of JALWLQ010000059.1, read as the reverse complement.
TAAGTTTTTCAACTTCAACTTTTCTGTCTACTCTGAGGGTTATAATGTCTTTTGATAGAAGTTTTGTGTTGTATTTATATTCCCATGCCATAAACATACTATCAACAGCTTCTTCAGGAGTTTCAAAAACCGGAATATCATGCTCCTCCAGAAATTGTTTTGCCTGCTGGAGTTTTTCCCCTCCAAGCAGAACAGTGTAAAAAGGTTTCTTCTGGTTTTTTGATACTTCATAAAAAGCCTGTGCACTTTCAACTGGTTTTGTCATAAATTGGGGGGTGAGAATACAGATAATTCCATCAACTTCAGGAGCGTCAAACAGAATTCTCAATGTTTCTTTATATCTTTCAGGAGGAGCATCTCCAATTATATCTACAGGATTGTTATGGCTCCATACAGGTGGAAGTATCTGATTAAGTTTTTCTATGGTTTCTTCAGACAGTTTTGCAGGGAGAGTATGCCATTTATCAAACTCGTCTGCAGCCATAACTCCGGGACCCCCTGCATTTGTTACAACGGCAAAACTATTTCCCTCAGGGACAGGCTCTTTAGACAGAGCCTCTGTCATATCAAATAATTGTAGAACGTTCTCAACTCTAAGAGTTCCTACCCTTTTGAACAAAGCCGAGTATAAAAAGTCTTTTCCTGCTATTGCCCCTGTATGTGAAACAGCTGCTTTCTGTCCTGCCTCTGATTTTCCTGATTTTGCAATTATTACAGGTTTTTTAAGTGCTATAGTTCTACAGGCTTTAGCAAATTTTTCAGGTTGTGTAAGACTTTCCATATAAATCAGGATTGTTTCTACTTCCTCTTTTTCCCCTAAGTACTCAATTAAATCTCCAAAATCTATATCTGCCATATTACCTATACTAACTGCATAAGAAAATCCTATTTTTTCTTGTAATGCCCAGTCCATAATGGCTGTAAATAAAGCACCGCTCTGGGAGATAAAAGCAGTTTTCCCTTTCAGTGGTTTGTCCAGACCAAAGTTGGCATTAAGGTCAATCAATGTATTTGCAAATCCAAGGCAGTTAGGACCCAGAAATCTTATTCCGTATTGTTTTGCTTTTTCTTTTAGAGTTTCTTCTATTTTTCTGCCTTCTTCTCCAGCCTCTTTTCCTCCGGCAGATATTACAATTGCAGCCTTTACCCCTTTTTCTCCAAGCTGGTCAAAAACCTCAGGAATATAAACAATTGGAATGGCAATTATTGCAAGGTCTATCTGGTCAGGAATTTCCAGCACTGATGAATAAACGGGATACCCTTCCAATTCTTTAAGCCGTTTGTTGACAGGGTATACCTTCCCTTTAAAACCACCATCTATTATATTTTTAAAAATTGCGTATCCTACTTTTTCCTTTTTATCTGTTGCTCCTATAATTGCAATAGATTGAGGGTTAAATAGTTTGTCTAAAATATTCATTTTTACTTACCTTTTTTGTTTTTATAAGAAGCTTTAACAAATGCTACAAATAATGGATGTGGCTTAAATGGTTTGCTTTTAAACTCAGGGTGAAACTGACAGGCAACAAACCATGGATGTTTATCCTCAGGTAGTTCAATAATCTCAACCAGATTTTTTGCTTTGTAAACCCCTGAAACCACAAGCCCGTTTTCTTCTAATATAGGTCTGAACTCTGGATTTACCTCATATCTGTGTCTGTGTCTTTCATAGATTTCTTTTTCTCCGTATATTGAGTAAGCCTTTGTCCCTTCTATAAGTGTACATTTGTAAGCTCCAAGTCTCATTGTTCCACCTTTTTTATCAACTCCCCTTTGTTCAGGCATCAGGTCTATAACAGGATAAGGAGTATTCTGGTCAAACTCTGTTGAGTTAGCCTCTTTCAGACCTGCAACATTTCTGGCAAACTCAATAACTGCAACCTGCATACCAAGACATATTCCAAAATATGGGATTTTGTTTTCTCTTGCGTATTTGGCTGTTAGTATCTTTCCTTCAACTCCCCTTTCACCAAATCCGCCAGGAACAAGAATACCATCTATATCTTTTAATTTCTCTTTAATATTTTCTTCTGTAAGCTCATCAGCATTAATCCAGTGTAGATTTACCTTTACATTGTTAGGAATTTGGGCATGGGTAAATGCTTCTATGATACTCTTATAGGCATCTTTAAGTTCAACGTATTTTCCAACAACGGCAATATCAACTTCTTCTGTTAGTTTTGAAAGAGTATTTACAATCTTCTGCCAGTGTTTTAAATTTGGTTCTTTATACTCAAGATTTAACTGTTTTGCAATAATCTGGTCTATTTTTTCTTTGTGGAAATATAAAGGTAATCTGTAAATAATATCCACATCGGGAGCTGATATAACAGCTTCTTCATCAACATTGGTAAATAATGCTAACTTTCTTTTTATTGCTTTAGGTAGTGGTCTGTCTGCACGGCATATCAGGATATCAGGCTGGATACCTATCGCCCTGAGTTCTTTAACCGAGTGCTGGGAAGGTTTTGTTTTAAGCTCACCGGCAGCTTTTATGTAAGGCACATAAGTAAGATGAATAAACAGAGCATTCTCTTTGCCAAGCTCAAGTCCCATCTGTCTGATTGCTTCCAAAAATGGTAAACTCTCTATGTCCCCTACCGTGCCACCGATTTCCACAAGTGCTATTTCTGATTTTGCAGCTGCTTTTTCTATACTTCTGATAATTTCATTGGTAAAGTGTGGAATAACCTGAACGGTGGCACCAAGATAAGCACCTCTCCTTTCTTTTTCCAGAAGTGTATGATACAGCTTTCCAGAAGTTGTGTTGTTATATTTACTGAGAACTACATTTGTAAATCTCTCATAATGGCCTAAATCAAGGTCTGTTTCTGCACCATCTTCTGTAACATAGACCTCTCCATGCTGATAAGGGTTCATTGTTCCAGGGTCTATATTCAGGTAAGGGTCAAGTTTCAGGAAGGTGATTTTGTATCCCATACTTTCCAGAAGGGAGCCGATACTTGCAGATGCAACTCCTTTTCCAAGTGAGGATAAAACACCACCGGTAATAAATATGAACTTCTGCACTTTCCCACCTCTTTGTGTTATTTTAGGCAACCTTATTATTGTAAAATAAATTAAAAAACTGAAGAAGGAGAAAAATGAAACAGGAGCTAAAAGAAAAGATACTAACCACATTAGAAAAGGAAATACCACAGGTTAAAGAGATTGCAGACAAGATAAAGATTGATATTCCAAAGGAAGACAAATTCGGAGACCTTTCAATAAATGTCGCTTTTTTACTTACAAAAACCCTGAAAAAGAAGCCCCTTGATATAGCAAATCAGATTAAAGAAATTCTGGATAAGCTGCCGGAATTTTCAAAAGTTGAAGTTGCCGGAGCCGGCTTTATAAATCTGTTTTTATCACAGGAGTATTACAAAAAAGTTTTACAGACTATTCTAAAAGAGAAGGACAGATATGGAGCTGTTAGGGAGAAAAATCTTGGTAGGGTAAATGTTGAGTTTGTAAGTGCAAATCCAACAGGACCCCTTCATCTTGGACATGGCAGGGGGGCAGTTGTAGGAAATGTTCAATCAAATCTGTTTGAGTATATAGGCTATGCAGTAGATAGAGAGTTTTATATAAATGATGCTGGTAACCAGATAAAAAAATTAGGTGAGTCGGTATATGCAAGATTTCGACAGATAGAAGAGCCTGATTATCCATTTCCGGAAGATGGATATCACGGGGAATATATAAAAGAGATAGCACAGCATTTATACAAATACGAAAGGGAAAAAATATTATCTTTTGTTGATGAGCAGCAGGCTATAGATTTCTGTGCAGAATTTGCCAAAGAAATGCTTTTAGAGAGAATAAAAAATGACCTGAAAGAGTT
>JALWLQ010000058.1 GCA_027084095.1 Persephonella sp. | reverse complement strand
TTTGTAACAGCATCTTTACTTAAAAAGGTGGAAGAATGGCGATGGGTGGAATAATAATTCTACTTCTTAAAGGTTATATTTTTGCTGTAGCTGGTTTATGTGCATTATATGCCATCAGACATTTAATATTTGCTTATGACCGACTTCTGGGAAAACAAAGGATATTTTATGGGGATATTATAGATGATGAATTACCATCAGTTTCTGTTCTTGTTCCAATGCATAATGAAGAAAAGGTCGCTCCCAATATATTAAAACTTCTGGTGGAAGCAGATTATCCCAAAGATAGATATGAGATTATTCCTATAAATGACCATTCTGAAGACAGAACGAAGGAAATTGTTGATGAGTTTGCACAGAAGTATGATTTTATTTATCCATTGCACAGGTATAGCGGTAAAAGAGGAAAACCAGCCGGTTTAAATGATGCTTTAAAAGTGGCAAAAGGGGAAATAGTTCTCATATTTGATGCAGATTATTTACCTCCAAAAGGAATAATAAAGGAACTGGCAGTTAATTTTAAAGACCCTATTGTTGGAGCAGTTATGGGAAGAGTTATTCCCATTAATGCAGATAAAAATCTTCTTACAAAACTACTTGACCTTGAAAGATGCGGAGGATATCAGGTAGACCAGCAGGCAAGATACAATTTGAATTTAATACCCCAGTATGGTGGCACAGTTGGAGGATTTAGAAAAGACATTGTTCTGGAAACAGGGGGTTTTGATGAAAATGTTCTTGCAGAGGATACAGAACTTACTTACAGGATGTATACATCTGGCTATAAGGTTGTATATGCCAATAGAGCTGAGTGCTGGGAAGAAGCCCCTGAAGACTGGGAAGTAAGAGCCAGACAGGTTAAAAGATGGTCACGGGGACACAATCAGGTAATGTTTAAATACTTTTTTAAAGTTCTTAAATCAAAATATCTGACTTTTTTCCAGAAATTTGATGGTATTTTGCTTCTAATGGTTTATTTAATTCCAGCTTTACTGCTACTTGGCTGGTTAGACCTCTTAATCTTATTTTTCGTGGGAGATGTAAGTGTAATTACTCCTGCATTTGTAATGCTGGTTCTTCTCTTATTTTCTGGTATTGGAAACTTTGCTCCATTTTATGAAATTGCTACAGGAACAATGATAGATGGATTGACAAAAAGGGTCAGATTATTACCCTTCTTGATGTTTAACTTTGTCTTTAATGGGGTTTATATAACTTTAGGTTTTTTACAGGCGTTTATGGATTTTGTTAGAAGAAATAGAGAAGTTCACTGGGATAAAACAGAAAGATTTAGAGAAGAAGAGGTAATAGAGTGATAGAAATTGTATTTCTTATGATTTTCTTTCTGTTTGTTTTTCCTTTTGTTTTAAGTTATGTGCTTGCTTTGGGCAAAGAACGTCTTAATATAGACTTAAACTATACCAAAAATCCCAGATATTTTGCGGTTTCTTTCAGGAAAAAAATAACAAGAGCTTTAACCCTTGCCTCAGAAATAAGCAAACATTCACGAATAGAAGTTCAGTTATCCAAGAAAGAATACATTAAATATGGAAAATTCAATAATCTTACATTTAATCTTTTCCCAAATCATATTTATGTAATAACCAATAGAAGTTTTACAATTAAAAAAGGAACAGTTATAAAAAAAGAGATATATGCCCTTTATGATTTAGTAATAGAAGATGATTGCTTCTTAAGAGCTGTTGCCTGTGATGGAAATTGTACCATACACAATGATGTGGTAATTGTTAGATGGATAGATGCTGTCAAAAGTCTGAAGGTAGGTTCAGGATGTTCTCTGGGAGTTGTAGGTTCTTCTGAAGGAAATCTACATATAGAAGCAAAAAATATATTTACCCGATTGTATGGACATCCAATTACTACCTATGGAGTAAAAGATGAAACACCTAAAGAATTTTCTCTCATAATTGAACAGACTATTAGAGAAAATCCTGTTGAATTTGAAGGTATTAAATCTCAACCTATTTACATAAAAGGAGATATATTTTCTGATGAAGATATAAAACTTAAAAATGTAATAGTAGAGGGAACTATCTTTTCTTTTAAGGATATATATCTGGAAAATGTCGTCGTTGGTTCTCCAGATAGAAAAGTGTCTGTTATAGGAGAAAAGATAATATTAGGAAAAAATGTTAAAATCTATGGATATGTACAGGCAAATATTAAGTGTGGAAGGATAGAATGAATAAATTGGGTGCATTATTAAGCATCCTTTTATTTTTTTCCATAGCACTTGCACAAGAGTTTAAAGTTCTTATCGTATATAGCTCCCAACAGATAGACCAGAAAAAATATGCAATTAATGCCCTTGAAAGTGTTCTTCAGGAAGAAGGTGTTCTTTTTTCTAAAATGAGCGCTGCTTCTCTTCTGACTTATTATCCTGAAAAGATTAAAAAAGTATTTCCTGTGATAATTTTTCCTGACGGAGTAGCACAACAACTATCTGCTGATGTCAAATACTGGAGTGAGGAGTATGTAAAGAGTGGGGGACATATTTTTGTTATTTATGATGCAGGGGTCAAAGATATATATGGACATTACAGAAATAGACCAATTTTTGATAGTCTAATCGGTGTAGATTACTGCTTGTATCCTGAAGAAGAAGACAAAGCATATACCCTTGGCTATTTCAAGTTAAATGAATTTTATCTAAGAGATATAGATATACCCCCTGGTAAAACTATAGATAACACCGTAAGCGGATATAAATATGGAAAATTAAAATATCCAGTTGCTCTTACTATGCAGATTGATGATAATATAGAAAAAATTGCTTATGTATATAACTCTCAATTTCAGGGAATAGGAGCTTCCTTAAAAAGATATGGAGAAGGCTCAGCTTTTTTTGTAAATCTTCCCCTTTGTTATCTAAAAGCTGAAAGTGATGATTTGCTCCTACGGGCATTTATAAGATTTTATTTATTTAGAGTAGTTAACATACCCCATTTATTAAATGTCCCTTATGCAAAAGGTGGACTTGTTATCAACTGGCACATAGATTCCTCTTTAGACTGGAAATCAGTACCTATGATGATTAAGAAGGGCTATCTAAGAAAAACCATAACATACTCAAATCACATAACTGCTGGTCCCTTTTTACAAAAACCTGGAGATGGTAAAGGATTTGATGCCTGTGGCAAAGGAAAAAGATTTGCTTTGATGTTGATTAAATACGGAATAACAGGTTCACATGGAGGATGGGCACATAATTGGTTTGCAAGAAAGGTACTTACAGGTGAGTTTGGTTATAAGGAAATTAAGAAATATATAGAAATGAATAATGAATGTTTAGAAAAATTAACCCATCAAAAAGTCAAAGAATATTCTGCTCCCAATGGAGTTCATCCTCAGCCCATAATGACAAAGGTATTGGAAGAACTTGGAATGAAATGCTATTACTATACTGGTGACTCTGGTTCTGCTCCAAACAGAACTTTTTATAATAAAGAGATGGTTTCAGATAAAGTCTGGGCATTTCCTGTTACACCGCTGGAAGATGTTGCTTCTTTTTACGAGATGTTTGTTAAAGGCTATTCTTCCAAAAAAGTAGAAAAGTGGCTTAAGGCAATGGTTGATTTTGTCATAGAGAGAAAAACAATAAGACTTATATATTCACACCCCTATGACATTCCCCGTTATCCAAAAGCAATTTTGAGATTTATAGATTATGCAGAAAAAAAGTACAAGCAGGGGAAACTAATAGTAAAACCGATGATATATTTTGAAAATTATTTAGAAAGATTTGTAAAAACCAAGTTTTCCTTTGAAATCAAAGGCAGAAAATTTGTTGTAGATGTATCTAATCCTGAGGGCTTAAGAGGAATTCCAATTGCTGTTCCTAAAAAGATATGCTCTGGGAAATTATCTGACATTCAGGATAAGCACTTTTATTATATAATAATAACCAAAAACACAAAAAATTTTCATTATGAATGTAGATTACGATAATCATCATCCATCACTAAATATATGGAAATATTTTTCTAATATAGAGAAAAAAAATTATGTAATTCCCTATATTAGCACTCTTACAGCAATATATTTACTTCTTGAGGATAGAATTCAGCTCAGTGAAGTTGAAAAATATATCTACTGGTATCTGGATAGAGTTAATATCAGAGATTACAACGGAATTACAGGAACTATATATGATTTGGAAATAACATTTGACGGGAATGAAAAGCCCCTTAATATATACGATTCTGCTGATGGATATGCAGGAACATTTCTTACATTGACAAATTTATATTGTAGAAAAAAAAGAGATTTCTCTATTTTCCAAAAAAATATTGATAAATATTTACATATGGCTTATCTGATAGTGCATCTTAGAGGTGAAAATGGTCTTACTATGTCAGACCCTCAGCGTCCTCAGAATTATCTAATGAATAATCTTGAGGCTTATGGTGGTTTATTATCAGCATGTTATGCTTTGGAAAAAATATCGCATCCTGATTTTTCCTATTATAAAGAACATGCAATATCTTTTAGTGAGAGTGTATGGTGTAATTTTTATGATGTATCAACCGGCTACTTTTACTGGGCAATTGCAAACGAAGTACTCCATCCTATAAATCCAGACAGAATTTATCCTGATGTATATTCCCAGATTTTCCCTATAGCTTATGGCCTTGTTTATAAGAAAACCCAGATACGCCAAAATTTGATAAATCTTATCTCTGAAAAACTAAATCCTCTAAAAATACCCAAAGAACAGTATTTTATGTATAGGGCTATGCTTCCACTTGAGCAGGTTTTTGCTTATATTTCCCAAAAATATCTCCCTTTGTTATAAGTTTCCTGTTTAATCTTTTTACCATTTCTTCATCTTTGCCGGGAGCTCTTCCAGCCCTTGTTAAATAGCCACCTGCCATAAGGCAGTTTGCAATTTCCATGGCTTTGTCATGGTATTCTCTAAGATTTTGTTCTCTACCGCCACACAGTCTTATTTCAGATTGGGGGTTAAAGAATTTGAAAAGGGCTATTATTTTTATGCATTTTTCAGGGGTCAGCTGTCTATTATTTTCAAGAGGTGTTCCTGGAATAGGAATTAAAAAGTTAAGTGGTATTGAGTTTACATTTAGCTCCCTATATGTCATAGCAAGGTCAACTATATCTTCATCACTTTCTCCTATTCCGAATATCCCACCTGTACAGGTTGATAGACCAACCTTCTGAATTTTTTTGATAGTTTCATATCTTTCTTTCCATGGATGTGTGGTTACTATATTTGGAAAGAAATTTTCTGAGGTTTCCAGATTATGATTTACCCTTTCCACCCCTGCTTCTTTAAGTAGTTTCAAATCTTCTTCATCAACACTTCCAATTGATACACATACCTTAACAGGCAGATTTTTTCTTATTTCTCTAACTGCCTCTGCTATTTTCTCAACTTCTTCTTTTGTGGCTCTTCTTCCACTGGTAACGATACAATACCTGTTTGCCTTGATTGATACAGCTTTCTGTGCACCTTCTATTA
>JALWLQ010000057.1 GCA_027084095.1 Persephonella sp. | reverse complement strand
TATGTTATAGCAGCTGTTAATGTTGTCTTACCGTGGTCTACGTGCCCTATTGTCCCCACGTTTACGTGCTCTTTCTTCCTCTCAAATTTTTCTCTCGCCATCTTCTTTATTTACCTCCTTAAATTTTAAAATCTTTGCCGAAGCCCACGAGCGGACTTGAACCGCCGACCTCACCCTTACCAAGGGTGTGCTCTGCCGACTGAGCTACGTGGGCAAAATAGATGGAATTATACAAGCAAAAAAATATTATAGCAAATATAAAAATATTTTGTAAAGTTTTGCAACACTAACGGAATAACACAAATAATGAACTTATAAGAAAATCTTTCTATAATCAGAATTTAAATAAATTCTAACATAATTCTTTAATATCTTAAACATCCCAGATAACAGTTGCCTTCCTCGTTTTTTTGATATAAAGTATCTTTATAAAATTATATGTATTAGTTATAAAAAAATAAAAACATTTAGGGGAGGTAATTCGCATGCTGAAACGTCTATTTTTAACTCTCATTTTATCATCATCAGTTATCTGGTTTAGCTCCTGTGCCCAAAAATCTCAAAGCACAGCCGACCAGATAGAAAAAAGCACGGAACAACAAACTGCTGTTGTAGAGCAAGTTCAACAGCAAAAAAATGAGTTAGAAAAATTGCAGGAAGAAAATCAACAGTTGCAGGCTCAACTTCAAAAATTACAGGAAGAAAAGGAGGAGTTAGAAAAACAAAAAGCTCAACTTGCTGAAATACAAAAGTATCAAAACGTAAAAGCTGAAAATCTCCAATCAGCACAATGTGAAATCAATCCAGAATTAGGTGTACCTCTTAATCCACCACAGGCAAAACCAGGAGAATGTTTTGCTATTGGATATCTTCCGTCTCAGTACAAATATGAAAAAGTTAAAGTCCTTATAGATGCTGGAGGGGAAAAAGTAGTAACAACTCCTCCAAAATATAAGGTGGTTCCTAAAAAAGTTTTAGTTAAAGAAGAGAGTAAGAAAATAGTTGTTATTCCTCCAGTTTACAAAACAGTAACTGAAAAAGTTCTGGTAAGACCTGCAACAACTAAGAAAGTTGTTGTTAAACCTGCAAAATACAAATGGGTTACAGAAAAAGTTCTTGTTGAGCCTGCTAAAAAGGTGTGGAAAAGAGGAAGATCTTTCTTAACTCATGCAGTTGCAACCAGATTTGACCCAAATACTGGTGATATTCTCTGTCTGGTAGAAGTTCCTCCTAAATACAAATATATAAAGAAAAAAGTAATGGTTGAGCCTCCTGTGGTGAAAGAAGTTCCTGTTCCTCCAGTTTACAAAACAATTACTAAAAAGGTTCTTGTAAAACCTGCCCAAACAAAAGAAGTAGTGATTCCAGCAGTTTACAAAACTGTATATGTTAAAGAGCTTGTTGAACCTGCTAAAGTTCAGAAGATTAAAATTCCTCCAAAATATGACTATGTTACAAAAAGAGTTAAGGTCAAAGATGAACAATTTCTATGGGTTAAGGTTCTGTGTAAGGATAATATGACAACAGATACAATTGTAAAACTTCAAAAAGCCTTAAAGTCTAAAGGTTATTACAGAGGCCCTATAGATGGTATTTATGGACCTTTAACACAAGAAGCTGTTGTAAATTTCCAAAAGGATAATAATATCCCAATAACTCCAGGTGCAGTTACTTTAAGAACCCTCCAGCTCCTTGGTATCAATTAATCTATAAGGGGGTAAATACCCCCTTTTTTTATTTTCTATAAATTGCAAGAAAATTTATTTAATTTAGTTTAGAAATTTATAAATCTTAGAAGCACAATTTCCCTACGATTAAGTAATCCAGGATATTAATCTAACTTGATGAATTGGATGGATGAATTTAATGGAGCGGGAGACGGGACTCGAACCCGCGACCATCTGCTTGGAAGGCAGATGCTCTACCAGCTGAGCTACTCCCGCATATTCAGTTTTAATGGTGGAGGAGGCAGGATTCGAACCTGCGCAGGCATACGCCAGGAGATTTACAGTCTCCCGCCATTGGCCAGGCTAGGCGACTCCTCCACGTATTCAATTCAAAGAGCTGGCGGTGGGACTTGAACCCACGACCTGGTGATTACAAATCACCTGCTCTGCCGACTGAGCTACGCCAGCTAACTTACTGAGACAAATATTATATATACAAATTTCTCAAAATGTCAATACCATGTAAGTATTTAAAATTCCTAACAAATCCTTGGTAAAAGTTCTCCTGCTGGTGGTTCCATAATTCTTTTGGAACCATAAGGGGATTTCAGGATTACTTTTCCTTTATAGTCAGAAATTGCTCTTCCTATGATTTGGGCGTCTTTCCCAAGTTCGTTATTCCTCATGACCTCTAAGGCTTTTTCTGCTTCATTTTCAGGAACAGCTAATATTAGTTTCCCTTCATTTGCCAGTGTATAAGGCTCAAGTCCAAGAAGTTCACAGAGCCCTTGAATTTCATCTTTTACAGGAATTTTTTCTTCTTCTATTTCTATTCCGATGTTTGATTGCTCTGCCCATTCATTCAAGACTGCTGAAAGTCCCCCTCTTGTTGGGTCTCTCATTGCTTTTATTGTTATTCCTGCATTTATTAAATCTTCTACCAGTGGCCATAAAGAAGCACAGTCAGAAGCTATATCCCCTTCAAGCTCTATTCCCTCCCTTTGAGCCATTATACAGGCTCCGTGGTCTCCCATTGTTCCTGAAACTAAAATAACATCTCCTTCTTCTATGTTATGGGCTGAAATCCCTTCGTAGACTATTTCACCAATTCCTGTAGTATTTATAAAAATCTTGTCTGCTGAACCTTTTGGAACTACTTTTGTATCCCCTGTGACTATCTGCACTCCTGTTTTTTTCATTTCTTCTGCCATTGATTTAACAATTTCTTCTAATTCTTCAAACGGCAGTCCTTCTTCTATAATAAAGGAACAGCTTAGATATTTGGGTTTTGCCCCCATCATTGCAATATCATTGACTGTTCCAGCAATGGCAAGTTTTCCTATGTTTCCACCTTTGAAAAATATTGGTGATACTGTGAAACTGTCGGTAGTGAATGCAAGTTTTGAATTCAGGTCTAAAACTGCTGCATCTTCCATTTTTTCTAATATTGGATTTGAAAAATATTTAAAGAATAAATCCTTTATTAACTTTTGAGTTTCTTCACCACCACCACCGTGGGATAAAAGTATCTGTTTCATGAGCTCTACCTCTTTATTCAGTTACTTGTTTTGTTTCTGGTAAAATTTCAAAAAATTCTAAAAATTTAATAGGCTCGTATTTTTCTAAAATGTTCTTTATCTCTTTTTTATTTTTTATTGTGAAAGGAGATTTACCAGTAGTTATTGAAATAAAATGAAACATAAATTTGCTATAAATAATAGTATTGATAGAGAGTGGATATTTACGGATTATTAATTCTTCAAGTTCAAGTAATTTTGTTTTAGTTCCTTTTATATACTCAATTAATATTGAAGTGTCTACAAATATTTTCATTGATTATACCAATCCTCTTTGTGTTTGCTTAAAGAATATTCCTTTCTACCAATTCCTTTGTATTTTTTTATTTCTTTTAATTTTTCATTTTCTTCTAACTTTTTTATTGCTTCATTAATATTTCTTGCTTTTATTTTTAAATTTATGTCTTCATCAACTTCTATGATTATTTTCCCCATGATTAAATCTCCTAAATTAATTCTTCTTTTATCATTAGATAATGTTTTTTATTTAAAGTCCATAGTTTAAAGCCATAAACTTTACAACATGCTGCAATTAAGCTATCTGCCAACTCTACATTGTGAGATTTTCTATATTTATTCATAAATTCTCCTGATAATTTTCCTATTTCTTCATTTATATCAATCTTTCTAAAACTATTCAGCAATTTCTCAATCTGTTTTAATTCTTTTTTCCTTGCTCCTGCATAAATTTCAGCAATCTGCACAGGTGTTATATAAACATATCCATTTGTGTCATTTATTAATTCTTCAGCCTTTTGGATAATTTCTTCTTTACCCCTTAAAATCCATATCAGCACATCTGTATCAAAAATTATCAATTCTTTCTCCTCTTCTTATACTTCTTACAAATCCCTCAACATCTTCAGTTTGATAACTCCATATACCAGCTGTTTCTCTTATGGTTTTTAAGAGATTTTCTTTATTTTGATTAATCTCCTTTTTTAATTTTTCTCTGATTAACTCAGAAATACTTTTGCCTGTTTTTTTGCTTTCTTCCTTTAAATATTTATAAATCTCTTCATCTAAATAAATTTGTGTTCTTTTCATTTCTACACCCTAAGTAATGTATATATACATTATATTAAACCAGTTCTAACTTTCCATATTTGTAATAGGCTGCACAGGCTCCTTCTGAAGATACCATGCAAGAACCAAGTGGATTTTGAGGTGTGCAGGCAGTTCCAAAAACTTTGCAGTCGTAAGGTTTGGCTACACCTTTTAAAATATCTCCACATATACAAAGTTTATGGTCGTCAATTGGTTCATTTGGAAGTATATCAACGAAAACTTTCTCTGCATCTAAATCTGCATATTCATCTTTTAGCTTTAATGCTGAATATGGAATATCTCCTATTCCTCTCCATCTGAAGTTTTCTCGGGGCTCCATATATTTATTTATCATTTCTTGTGCTTTTGTATTTCCTTCCCAGGTAACAGCCCTTTTATACTGGATTTCTACTTCTCTTCTGTTTTCTTTAAATTGTCTGATAATCCATAAAATACTTTCCATAATATCCACAGGCTCAAATCCTGCTACTACCACAGGAGTGTTATATAAATCAACAAACTCTTTGTATATTTTTGCCCCTGCTATTACAGATACATGGGAAGGACCTATGAATGCATCTATTTTTGCTTCCCCACTATCCATTATTGCTTTTATAGGTGGTGGAACAAGGACATGGTTTATATGGAAATAAATATTTTTGATGTTTTCTTGAAGAACTTTTTCAATTAGGGCTGCCGTCATAGGAGTTGTAGTTTCAAATCCTATTGCAAAATATATAACGTTTTTATCTGGATTTTCTTTTGCTATTTTGAGAATATCAAATGGAGCATAAACCATTTTTACATTTTTTCCTTTTGCCCTTTCTTTTTGGAGGGAACTTTTTGAGCCTGGAACTCTTATCATATCTCCAAGGGTTGCTATTATATTATTCTCATCCTGCACCAATGCTATTGCGTGGTCTATTCTTTCTTTGGGCATTATGCAGACAGGACAACCGGGACCATGGATGAAATCAATCTCTTCAGGTAATAGCTGGTTTAGTCCATATTTCATTATGGTGTGTGTATGTCCTCCACAAACTTCCATTATGTTTAATGGTCTGTCTGCTTCCTTTCTAATTAGTTTTGCTAAAGCCTGAATTCTTTTTGAATCTCTGAAGTCTTTGAGATAATCAACCTGTTGCATGGTTTATTCCTCTAAAATTTTTTTAATTTAGCAGCATTACTAACAATTTTTATATTTTCTTTGGC
>JALWLQ010000056.1 GCA_027084095.1 Persephonella sp. | reverse complement strand
TGGACATCTTCAGGGGAGCCTTTTGGAACTTCTCCGATTTTTTCCTGGGTGTAGGGATAAATAACATCTATTTTTTCTTCTTTATCTACCCTCTGCCCACCAATTATCATCGGAAGTTTTATCATGGTTGTATGCCCTCCTGACTTTATATTATTTTAATACAAAATTGTTAAATTTTGGGGAGATTTAATGATTGAGTTTATTCAGGGGAATATTGTTGAAAAAAATGAGGATTACATTGTTATTGAAAAAGGGGGAGTTGGATTTAAGATTTATGTGCCTTATGAAATTGAGGATGGAAAGGTCTATACAAAATTGGTGGTTAAAGAGGATGGTTTTTTCCTATATGGGTTTAAAAACAGAGAAGATAGGGATTTGTTTGAACAGCTTACTGGTATAACAGGAATTGGGGTAAAGCATGCCTTTTCTATTTTAAAAAGATTTACCGGTGGAGAGGTTATCCAGATTATAGATGAAGGGGATGTTCAGGCTTTAATGGATGTGCCAGGAATAGGTAAAAAAACTGCCCAGAGAATTATTTTTGAGCTTAAAGGAAAATTACAGTTTTTTGAAAATGAGTTACTGGAGGATATTGTAAATGCTCTGTTATCCCTTGGTTTTGAAAAAAAAGATGCAGTATGGGCTGCCAGAGAAGCCCTGAAAGAAACCAAAGAGCTTGAAATTGCAATAAAAAAAGCCCTTCAAAAACTGTCTGAAAAAGGATAGAATTTTATAGCTTTATATAAAAATTATAAAGGTGTAGGAAGGTGTGGATTTTAGGCGAACATGATGAACCTGTAAGAAAGACCCGTAAATCTATACTGGAGCTGGTTGGAAATACTCCTTTAATAAAATTAGAAAAGTCCCTTCCAGATGATATAAAGGAAAAACCTGTTGAGATTTACGCAAAATTAGAAGGATACAATCCTGGTGGTTCTGTTAAAGATAGACCTGCCACCAGAATGATTGTTGAGGCTATCCAGTCTGGCAAATTAACAAAGGATAAAATTATTCTGGATGCCACCTCAGGTAATACAGGAATTGCACTTGCTATGGTTGGAACTGCTCTGGGTTATAAAGTAGAATTGGCAATGCCCTCCAATGTAAGTGAAGAGAGAAAAAGAATTATTCAGGCATATGGAGCCAAAATACATTATACAGACCCTTTACAAAGCACAGACGGGGCGATTTTGTATGTAAGAGAGCTTATAGAAAAATATCCAGATAAATACTACTACATTGACCAGTATAACAATGATGCCAACTGGCGTTCCCACTTTTATTCAACTGCCGTTGAGATATGGAACCAGACCAACCAGAGAATAACCCATTTTATAGCCGGTATTGGAACTGGTGGAACAATAATGGGGACAGGAAGAAGATTAAAGATTTTTAACCCGGATATCCAGATAATAGGAGTTCAGCCAGATAGTCCATTTCATGGAATAGAGGGGCTCAAATATATAGAGACATCTATCAAACCTGGAATATTTGATGAAAACAGGCTGGACAGGACAATGTTTATTGGGACTGATATTGCTTATGAAAGGGCAAGAAGTCTTGCCAGAAAAGAAGGGGTGTTTGTAGGACAGTCATCAGGGGCGGCTTTTGAGGCTGCCATCCAGATTGCGCGGGAAATAGATGAAGGTGTTATTGTCTTTATATGTCCTGACGGAGGCGAAAAATACCTGACAACTGCCCTGTGGGAGATTTAAGGGTCGTTATTATCTGCTTCAACTGCTGCAATAAGTTTTTCTGATATATCAGGTAAAGCTGCCCTTACACGAACCCATGCAGACATCAATGGAACGCCTATAGGGTCTTCTCTAAAATCTTCTTCTGCCAGTTTAAGAGCTTCCACAAAGGCTTCTATGGCTTCAATCTCCGCATGTCTGTCATACTCAAGTCCATTTATAAGAGAGAGGGCATTATATTTCTCTATTGCATATCTGGCTTCCTGTAGGTAGGTGGTAAGTAATGTTCTGAAAAATCCTCCTGAAAAAACAAATCCATCATGTGCAAGAACTCTAAATAGTGTTTTTGCTATATCAGATGCCATTTTAACAAGTCCAACAGATGTTTCTCCTTTTTTTATTTTTTGATGTTTATGTTCGTAAGTTTCCATTACCTCAACCTGACATACACGGTTGAAAGATGTATTGTTATAAACTTCACTTAACATTGAAACTTCTAAACCCCATGTTGGGGAAATTCTAATTCCCCTTGCCAAACTTCTGATAAATGCAAACTCTCCAGAAAGGGCATATCTAAAACTATCAAGATATATGAGAAATTGCTTGTATCCCAGAATTTTCATTAATGCCCTGATAAGAGGGGTATAAAAAAGTCTTGTTACTCTACCATACAGTTTATTGGTTACCCGTGCGTAATACCCTTTTGCAAACTCAAAGTCCAGTGCAGGAGAAACAACAGGATAAAGTAACCTTGCAGGAAGCTCACGGGAATAGTTGACAATATCACAGTCATGTAATGCTATTGCATAGGCATTAACATCAGAAAGAATATATCCAAGGCTCATCCAGACAGACCTGCCTTTACCGGGAATATCAACAGTAAATCCTGCTTCCCTGAGGAGTTTATACAGCTCTTGCATTCTGAGGCCATCATGCCAGATAACATCAACCTGTGTAGGAATTTCTGACATTATTTTTTTAACTTTTTTAAATTCTTCTTCTGAGGCTCTGTCAAGGGATAAAACTATTTTGTATAAATATCTTATTTTTTTAAGTTCCTCAACTATTTTAGGCATTGCTGGACCTTCAAATTCTGAATACAGAGCAGGCAGGAGTAATACCATATTTCTTCTTTTTGCAAAAAGCTCCAGCTCGTATTCCAGTTCTTCTAAACTTCTTGTGTTAAATCTTTGAAGAGTTGTTATAACACCATTCTGGAAAAAGTCCGCCATAAAGACCCTCCTTTCACCATATTTTTATTAAGTAATCCTTCATATTTTCAAAGATTTCAGCCTGTTTGTTGTAGTATTCCTCGGCTTCGTCATCTGTTTTATCCCTGAGTTCATTTACCAGAGAGGCAACCCTTGCATTGTAAAGGGGTATCATTGTATCAAGGAGTTTAAATTTCTGTCTTGGCGTTGCATGGAAATAAGATGCATATCTATACACAACACGAACCCAGTTTTCAACTGGAAATATAAAATTTTCTAAATTTTCTTCCATATATAACCTTTTTATTAGTCTAAAATCTTCTTCTTCTAAGATAGATTTCCATACACCACCAAAGTTGTTATAACCGATTTTGAAATACTCAATAAGTCCCTGCTGGTCTATTTCAAAAGGCTCTGGTTCCTGTCCAACATAATTTCCAAGTATAGGAACATCTTTTGAACCTTTAACATTTTTCCAGAAACTTTCATACTTTTCCATAAGTCTAAATATTGTTCCTACAACTTCCCTGTACATATGGGATAAATCTTTTCCCGGGTCTTTCTCCTGATGAATTTTTGCTCCAAGTCTTGCCTGACAGATTTTATAACCATCTACAATTGCAGTTGTTGTCATCCATATATCTATTCCAAATTTAGCAACCTCTGTTTCCCAGACATCTTTATCAAGATAGTCCTTTACCAGTTTGTAGGACATACCAAAATCTCCACCTATAGGCTGACGAATTCTGTATCCATAAAGGGCACGGGTAAGGTTATAGGCAATAGTGTTTGTTATTGTTCCATCAAATTTATATCTTTTGTAGTAGGGACATACATAATCATATCCGTGATATATAGGCTCAATTACATTTTTTACCCATTCTGGAGTAATAGATTTAAGGTCTGAGTCAAATGTGGCAACTGCTTCAGCTTTTAAAAACTCTGCTGCTTCAAAAACAGCCCTGAGGGCTGAGCCTTTACCTGGAATTCCTCTGTATATTGTTACTATTTTTTCTATGTTATATCTGGAAATATCTGTTTCTTCAGCTATTTCCCTGGTATCATCTGTTGACCCTCCATCTGAAACAAATATTAAACATTTCCTGTCGTGGAAGTATCTGTATAGCCCCTCTGCCACCTGCTCAATAACATGGGATATTGTTGTCTGACTGTGATAAGCAGGGATACCTACCACTATATCGGCGTAACCAAGGCGTTCTATCTTTTTCCTGGCATCTTCCCGTAGAGCTGTTGAAAACCTTATTGTTGGTAATATAATCATAATTAACCCCCTACAATGAGTATAGAAATATCCATTACATTTGTTCCTGTAGCACCTGTTATGATTAAATCTCCTGTTTGTTTGAAAAAGTTATAGGAATTGTTGTTATTTAGATATTCATCAATATTTAAATTAAGTTGTTTAGCTTTCTCATAACTGTTTTTATCTATTACTGCTCCTGCTGCATCTGAATTACCGTCTATTCCGTCTGTTCCCCCTGATAATAAAACTATATTGTCTATATTTTTTATTTCCTGCAGAGCAGAAAGGCAGAACTCCTGATTTCTACCTCCTTTGCCATTCCCCCGGACTGTTACCGTTGTTTCTCCTCCACTAAGAATACATACAGGTGGTCTGAATGGATTTCCGGATTTTTTGATTTCTTTTCCTATTGCTGTAACTGCCTTTGCCACTTCCCGTGCTTCACCTTTTAACTGTGAAGTAAGGATGTAGGCAGGTATTTTTTCTTCTGCTTTTTGTTTTGCTTTTTGTAAAGCGATGAGATTACTACCTATTATGTAATGTTTTATATTTGGGTTTTCTGATTTTGGTGTGTCTGGGATTTCTCCCTTTAGACCTTTTAGAATTACCTGAAGAACGGTTTCAGGTATTTTATCCATAAGGTTATATTTTTTGAGAACATTGTAAGCATCCTCAAAGGTTGAAGTATCATAATACATGGGTGCTGAGCCTATAGTGAAAAGGTCATCCCCGATAACATCAGAAATAACCAGAACTATTCCTCTGGCTTTTGTATATGAGGCAAGTCTGCCTCCTTTTATCATGGATATATGTTTTCGGATAATATTTATTTCTTCAATTGGAACTGAATAGGATAAAAGGATATTTGTTAGTTTTTTCAGGTCTTCAAGGGTTATAGGAGGAATAGGCTTTTCTATTAATGCAGAGCTACCACCTGAAAGTAGATAAATAAAAAAATCATTTTTATTTAGGTTTTTTAGGCTGTTTATTAGTTCTTCGGCACCCTTTAGACTGTTTTCATTTGGGACAGGGTGTCCTCCCTGAATTACTTTTATTTTTCTTAATGGCTCATAGTAATTACAGACTACCAGTCCGTTTACAATTTTATCTCCAAGGATATTTTCAAGAACTTTTGCCATCTCAATGGAAGCTTTACCACTTCCAAAGATATATATTTTTTCTGGAAGCTGGTAGGTGTCTTGGGAGATAATAAGTTTGTTATTGCTGATTTTTAGGGTTTCAGGAATGAGATTTTTAGGTTTTACGCTCTCTATTGCATATAAAAATATCTCAACTGCCATCTGGCGTAAATTCATTTATTAGTCTCCTAACAACTGCATTCCAGCCTTTACTACCGGGATATGGAGCTTTTATCAGATTTTTAATGTT
>JALWLQ010000055.1 GCA_027084095.1 Persephonella sp. | reverse complement strand
TGGCAGTAGTTGGAGCAGCCAAACTGGAAGCACTTATGAGAAAAGCGGCAAGCCTTGATATTGACAAAAACAAGGCAAAGGAAATCACTGACATTGTTGAAAAAAAACTTTATGACTTGCTTTTAATTGGTGAAAGAAATGCAAGTTATAACAACAGAGAGGTTATCTGGGAGGCAGATGTGCCTCTTACAAAAGGTTTCTTAGAAACAATGCAAAAGTTTAGAAAGCTTGAGGAAGAAATAGCAGTTGAGGATGTCTTAAATTTCCTTGCCACAATGCCACCTTTAAAATATCCACTGGAAGCAGAACTGGAAAAAAGACTTCCAGAAATAGTAGGAACCCTTATTTATATTCTTGCCCAACTTATAAAGGAAGTTTCTCCTGAAAGCAGAAAACCATCTTCAGAAGATATAGAAAAAGCAGGAAAAATATTAGATTTAACTATGTAATTTATCTCATAGGGGCTTTTCGCCCCCTTATATAAAATATAATACAGAAGATTATCAGATTGGGAGGAGTAATATTGTTTAAGATATTGGAAACCATTATTGAGAGGATTTTATGGGAAAGTAGGTTTATGATTTTTCTTGCTGTGGTATCCAGCGTTCTTGCTGCTTTTGTTTTAGTTATGATAGGAACGTATGATATATTCATAGTCATTAAAGATGCAACTCATATGTTCTCTTCCAAAGAGTATTTCAAAGAATTTCATAAAGAGGCAATTAAAAATATAGTTTCTGCAGTTGATGTTTATCTAATAGCTACAGTTCTACTTATATTTGGCTTAGGTTTATATGAGCTTTTCATATCCAAAATAGACCCTATGGAAAAAGATACTAAATCATCCAAAATCCTTGTAGTTCATACCTTAGACCAGTTAAAAGAAAAACTTGCAAAAGTAATCCTTATGGTTTTAATTGTTACATTTTTCAAATATGCCATTGAGTTTAAATATGAAGATATTAAAAATCTTCTATTCCTCAGTGTAGGTGTCTTCCTGATAGCCCTATCTATCTATTTTATGCATAAAGGACACGGAGAGGAACACAACGAGCATTAAAGGGCTTTTTTGCCCTTCCTTTTAATCAACAGAAGGATAAATAATCTCAAAAGCCTATATTTCCCAAGACATTTAACAGTATAAGTTATAATAAAATAAAAACTCTCCAAGACAAAAAATGGCAGTTGGACATAACCCGAAGAAACATAATTCAGGAAATACCACCTAAATCTATTTAAATTTATATAATGGAGGAGTTGAAAAAGAAGGAAAAGAACATGCCACTGATGAAAAGCATCCACTTTATAAAGATAGTATTGAGAAAGGCAAATTAGAAGCTAAAAAAGAAGATATTTTAAGTCTATACAATGAACTAAAATTGGAACCTGAGAATATAGCAAAAATTTTATAAAGTTCCTTTAAGTTTTGTAAACGAAGTTTTAGACAAAAGTAAATAAATAAGTGCAAAATCTTAATCTTAAAAATCTCTGATTAAATTCTATTTTTTATTTTAAGTTTACAGTTTAAAATTATTTTGGTTAATAACTGTTTTTAAAACAGAGGTTTGTATGCTTTCAAAAATCAAAATCGGAAAGTTTTTATACATAAAGGATATAGAGCTTGAGCTTACAGATGGCCTTAATGTGTTTACAGGAGAAACGGGAGTAGGTAAATCTCTAATAGTTGATGCTATATCGTTTGTTTTAGGAAAAAAAGGCAAATACTCTGAAGGGGATTATGTAGAGCTTAGCTTTGAAAATGTTGATAATCAGTATGCAGAAGATGGATTGTTGTTTTTAGCCAGAGAGGTAAAAAACGGCAAAAGTTATTATTACGTAAATGGCAAAAGGGCAACCCTATCTACATTAAAAGAAGCTTCTGAAGGCATTATCGCAATACACGGCCAGCATCATCAACAGGCTTTATTTAACCGTAAAGAACATATCAAAATGCTGGACAAATATGCTCAAATAGACAATTTACTTGAAAAATATAGGAAGCTTTACAGAGAGTACAAATCCCTTGAAAAAGAAGAACAGGAACTTATCCAGCAACAATCAAATCGTTTAAGGGAACTGGACATACTTAAATATCAGCTTCAAGAACTGGAAGAAGCAGACCTGAAAGAAGGTGAAAAACAGCAACTTGAAGAAAAATATAACTATTTATCAAATATTTTAAAAATAAAAGAAGCAGTTTATAATGCCAGCTGGAATTTATCTGAGGATGAAAACTCTGTAATAGAAAAACTATCAGAAATTATAAAAGAGCTGCAAAAAGTATCCGAATTTTCAAAGGAAATACAGAACGCCCTGAACACTTTAGAAGAAGCAAAGGCAATTTTAGAAGATGCAGGATTTTCCCTATCAAAAATAGACCTTGATTATGACCAGTCTTCCCTTGAAGAGATAGAAAACAGACTAAATCTAATAAACAGACTGGAAATAAAATACAACACAGACGAACAAGGTCTTATTGCGCTAAAAGAAGAATTTAAAAACAGGATTGAACAGCTTGAAAACCTTGAGTTTAAACTGCCTCAAATTCAAAACCAAAAGGAGAAAATATTCCAGCAAGTAAAATCACTTGCAGAAGAAATATCACAAAAGAGAATAGCTGCAGCCGAAAGCTTTAGCAAAGAAATAACAAAGCACCTCAAAGACCTTGCCATGAAAGAGGCTGTTTTTACAGTTGAAATTACAGAAAAACCCCTTGATATAGATGGTAAAGACAATGTTATATTTAAATTCTCTGCAAATAAAGGTTTCCAGCCTGAACCGATAGATGAGGTTGCTTCAGGTGGAGAGATTTCCCGTTTATCCCTTGCAATTAAACTGATAGCCGGTAGCGATGTCAGTTGTATGATATTTGATGAGATAGACACAGGAATAGGAGGAAAAACAGCACTTTATATGGCAGAAAAACTGAAAAAGCTCTCCGAAAGATATCAGGTAATACTGATAACCCATTTACCACAGATAGCCGTTTATGGAGACAAACATTTCTATGTGGAAAAACTCCACAAGGAAGATTATACTGTTGCTTCCATTAAAGAGCTTGACCAGAAAGAAAGAATTGAGGAAATAGCAAGAATGCTTAGTGGTAAAAAAGATACAAAAAGTCTTCAACTGGCACAGGAGCTACTGAGCAGTGTCAGATAAGAAAAAGCATAACTACAAACTTACAATCAGATATATCGGAACAAAATACCACGGCTGGCAAAGACAACCTAATCATATTACAGTGCAACAGGTGATAGAGGACAATCTACACCAGCTTTTTAAAGAAAAAATCACCCTTATTGCTTCAGGTAGAACAGATGCAGGGGTTCATGCTCTTGGTCAGGTTGCAAATTTTAAAACATTCTCTTACAGAGAGCCAAAAGAAATATACAAATATCTAAATGCAACCCTACCCCGTGATATAGGAATAGTTTCCTGTGAGGAAGTCCCTTTATCTTTTAATGCCAGATTTAGTGCAAAAGGGAAAACTTATTTTTACCGTATATATACAAAACCTGACCCGTTTTTGTATGGATTTGGCTGGTATGTATCCAAAAGACTTAATATTCTCAAAATGCAGGAAGCTCTATCTCTAATATCAAAATACAGAAATTTAAAGAGTATGGCTAAAAAAGGAGAGTATCTGAGGGAAGAGGTTGATATAAGAGAATTATTTTTAAAATATGACGGAACAATTATTGAAATCCATATCACAGCCTCCCATTTTTTAAGATATATGGTCAGAAAAATTGTGGGACATGTAGTTCGGGTGGGGACTGGTTCGTTATCTATAGATGAACTAAAAGAAATATTTGATGCAGCTGACCCAAATAGAGGTATCTATATAGCCCCACCTGAAGGGTTATTTCTGAAAGAAGTTTATTATTAATTGCAAAAAAGCCAATACTGTCAGAAAATATAAAAAAATAAATACTCAAAAGGGAAAATCATGGAAGAAAACAAAAATTTCAAAGCTGGCTTTGTAGCTTTAATAGGTAGGCCAAACGTTGGAAAATCAACAATTATGAACAATATATTGGGAACAAAATTGTCTATCGTTAGCCCAAAGCCCCAGACAACAAGAATGAGAATACTTGGGGTAAAACATGACAAAGACGCCCAGATTATTTTCTTGGACACTCCCGGCGTCCAAAAAGGGAAAGACCTGCTTACAAAGGTAGTTATGGAATCTGCTGTTGGTAGCATGGAAGAGGCTGACGTGCTGGTAATGATAATAGAAGCTGACAAAGGCTGGACTAAAGAAGATGAACTGATACTAAATAACTACATCAAAAAATTAAACAAACCCACAGTTCTGGTTATAAACAAAATAGACAAAATGCAGGACAAAAGACTTCTCCTTCCTCTTATAGAAGAAAGCAGCAAAAAACACGATTTTGTAGAAATTATACCAATGTCTGCAATAAAAGGAGAAAACCTTGATAGATTTGTGGAAACTCTGAAGAAATATCTACCTACATCTCCGCCACTATTTCCAGAAGACCAGATTACAGACCTGCCCCTGAGATTTTATATAGCTGAAATTATCAGAGAAAAAATATTCCATAACACAAGACAGGAACTTCCTTATTCTGCTGCCGTTGAAGTAGAAAGCATTGAAGAAAAAGGAAATCTTGTTGTAATCAATGCCACGATATATGTAGAAAAAGAAAATCACAAAGGAATTATCATAGGCAAAAAAGGACAGATGCTTAAGAAAATAGGACAGCAGGCAAGACAGGAGTTAGAAGCCTTACTGGGTAAAAAAGTTCATCTTAATTTATGGGTAAAAGTAAAACCAAGATGGAAAGAAGATATAAGACTTCTTAAAATGCTTGGATACCAGTATATTTCTTAAGGTGATGTATGCTAACACCTACATTAAATGTTTTAAAAGAAACTTTTAAGAGGCTTTTATATAAGGGAAATTACAAAGCATTAGAACGTATATTGCAAAAAACTCACAAAGGTGACCTTGTTGCTATATTCCGTTATCTTTCCCATCAGGAAAGGGTAAAAATATTCCAGATACTTATGAATGTTGATATAGAAAAAGCCTCTGACCTGCTCTACGATCTTGATGAAGATATTCAGCTTGAGATACTGAGAGCCTTACCCACAAAGGAAGCTGTCAGAATTCTTATTACATTCTCTACAGGAGAAATTGCAAAAATCATAGATAAACTCCCTGTTGACCTCCAAAATGCACTTCTCCAGAAACTTGCCACAGAAGAAAGGGAAGAACTGGAAAAATTCATATCTTACGGAGAAGACAGCATAGCTCCACTGATAAGCGAGGAATACATTGCTGTTGAAGAGGAAAAAACTATTGAAGAGGTTCTAAATGTTATCAGAAGTGCACCTGAAGATGTTGAGGTAATTTATATATATGTTGTTGACAAAAAAGAAAGGCTTATAGGTGTTGCCTCAATTAAAGAAATTTTAACAGCCCCTTCCAACGCTCAAATTAAAGATATAATGACCACTGATGTTATAGCAATTAAAGAAAATGCAACAAAATCTGAGGCTATAGATATATTCCAGAGATATGACCTGCTTGTTATTCCTGTAGTTGATGAGGAAAATGAGCTAATAGGAGTTATTTACATAGATGATATTCTTGATGCCATAACAGAAAAAACCACAGAAGATTTCTTCAAAATGGCAGGGGCTCAGGAAGAAGAGCTTTTTTATACAAATCAGATATTAAAAACAGCAAAATTAAGACTTCCATGGCTTCTGGTTGTTGTATTCGGTGAGCTTGTTTCTGCATTTATTATCAGTGCTTTTGATTTTACGATAAAGCAGTTTTTACCAGTCATATTCTTTTTACCCCTTGTAGCTGCAATAAGTGGAATGATAAGCTCCCAGTCTGCAATTATCACAGCAAGAGGTCTTGCCACAGGTAAAATAACAGAATATTTCAAAGATTTTATACACTTTTTATTCAGAGAAGTTAAAGTTGCTGTTATTATAGCTTTTGTTGTAGCCCTTATCGTCGGCGTCATAGCAACAATCTGGATTAGTGCCCATATAATTGGTATTGTTGTAGGAATAGCCTTGTTTTTCAATATTGTTATTGCTGCCTTTGTTGGAGGAATACTCCCTTATATATCCCTTAAACTAAATAAAGACCCGACTGTAGCGACGGGTCCCATCACTTTAACTCTTAATGATATTTTTGGAATACTTATTTATCTTGGGATAGCTACATTTTTCTTAGAATATCTGAAGGTTTAATCCTTTAGTTTACCCTCTAAAAATTGCTGATAAGCAGACAGGTCTAATAACCCATGTCCACTTAGATTAAACAGAATTACCTTTGGTTCCCCTGTTTCTCTGCATTTTAAAGCCTCATCAATTGCAACCTTAACTGCGTGAGCACTTTCAGGAGCAGGAACTATTCCTTCTGTTCTTGCAAATGTTATAGCAGCTTTGAATATCTCTGTTTGAGGAACAGCAACTGCTTCAATTAATCCCTCATCATATAGCTTTGATATTATAGGTGCCATCCCATGATATCTAAGTCCACCTGCATGAATAGAAGGTGGAACAAAATCATGTCCAAGGGTATGCATCTTCATAAGAGGAGTAAATCCCACTGTATCACCAAAATCATACTCGTATTTACCCTGTGTTAGTGTTGGGCATGAAGCAGGCTCAACAGCTATAAATCTTGTGCAGCTTTCTCCAGATAATCTCTCAATCATAAACGGCAATGCAAGACCACCAAAATTACTTCCACCACCTACAGAGCCTATAACTATATCTGGATAATGCTTAATTTTTGCCAACTGCTTTTTAGCCTCTAATCCTATAACGGTCTGATGTAAAAGAACATGGTTTAAAACACTACCCAGAGCATAATGGGTATCTTCGTTTTCCAGAGCCTCTTCAACAGCCTCACTTATTGCTATTCCAAGACTACCGGGATTATCAGGGTCTTCCTCAAGTATCTTTTTACCTGATTTTGTATATGGGCTTGGACTTGGGATAACCTCAGCCCCCCATGTTTCCATAAGAATTCTTCTATAAGGCTTTTGTTGATAGCTAACTTTAACCATATAAACCTTAACCTGAACACCAAAATACTGACCTGCAAATGCCAGAGAACTACCCCACTGACCTGCACCTGTTTCTGTAGTCAGTTTTTTAATTCCTTCCTTTGCATTGTAATAAGCCTGTGCTACAGCGGTATTTGGTTTATGGCTGCCGGGAGGTGCTATCCCCTCGTATTTATAAAATATCTTGGCAGGAGTGTCCAGATATTCCTCAAGATTAGTTGCTCTTATTAAAGGGGTTGGACGCCATATTGCATAAACTTCCCTCACCTCTGGAGGAATTTCTATCCATCTTTCTGTGGACATTTCCTGTTCTATTAAGGCCTCAGGGAATAAAGCTTTTAACTTTTCTGGGCTCATTGGTTCTTTTGTTTGAGGGTCTAAAGGTGGTTCTAAAGGTGATGGTAAATCTGGGAGAATGTTATACCAGTGGGTTGGAATTTCATATTCATCTAAAATGATTTTTTTCATAGCCCCTCCATTTAACAATAAATTTTAAAAATTAATAATAAGTAATGTGCTACAATTTGGCAAACAGTAAAAACAAGGAGGAAATTATGAAAAAGATTATTTCTTTGTTTTTATTTTTCATTTTATTTAATTTTTCTGTTGCCGAGCCTTCCCACAAAGACAAGTGTAATATTTTAAATGTATTAGGAGTTCTACAGCTCTATTGTGGCCAGATTGGAGAAGTAATAAAAGACAAAAAAGAAGGATATGAAAACTGTATATTTGCCCCTGAAGTTGCAGCTGAATACACTAAAGAAAAGCTGGGGAATAAAAAAGCATATAATGAAATAATAGATACACTATTTGAAAATGAAAAAATGCGCCTAAGCTGTGTAAGAAGTTGTAGATACGGATATGAAGCACAGATGGAGGAAATCAAAAAAGAAATAAGGAAAACCCTTGCAGAAGAAAACTGCGATATAAATAAAATATTTAGATAAAGGAGGTAAGGAAATGTCGGAAGTAGACATTCTGGTTAATATCAGACAGGCCATTGAAGCGGACAAGGAAAAACCAAATCTTGGAATGGTTGATATTCACAAAGCAAGGGAACTTATTGAAGAAGCTGGGGCAGTTGTTCTGGATGTAAGGCCTCCTGCGAAAGTTGAAGGGGAGAATGCAGAAGAAGCAAACGTTCCAAACGCATACTATGTTCCTGTTATTGAGTTTGTGCAGCAATATGAAGATGGAAGAATTCCACAGGATAAAACAACACCTATAGTTGTAGGTTGTAAATTAGTAAAATTTGCAAACAGGGTAATGGGATATCTTGAAGCTCTTGGATACCAGAATGTTTATGTATTAGACACTGATATTGCAGACCTTATAGAACTTTACAAAAAATAATCAAACTGGATGGCGGGAATATCCCGCCCTCCTTCTGATAAAATATTCTCAAAAAATTCTTCAGGAGAGGAAAATGGCAGTAGCATTTGTTTTCCCTGGACAGGGTTCACAGGAATTAGGAATGGGTAAAGATGTTTACGAGGCATACCCAGAAATACAGGAGCTTTATGAAAAAGCCAATGAAAGACTTGGATTTGACCTGAAAAAAATAATATTTGAAGATGAGCAAAAACTAAATCTAACAGAATATACACAGCCGGCACTTGTCTTGACATCCTACGCACTTTTATATGTTTTAAAACAGAAAAAACCTGATATCGTCCCTAAATTTGTTGCAGGCCACTCACTTGGGGAATTTTCTGCCCTTGTTGCAGCAAACTCCCTTGATATTCTTGATGCAGTCTGGATAACAAATATCAGAGGAAAACTGATGCAGGAGGCTGTTCCTGAAGGCGTTGGTGCAATGGCAGCAATAATAGGCCTTCCTGCAGAGGAAATAGAAAAAACATTAAAAGAAATTTCAGGAATAGTTGAAATTGCTAACTACAACTCTTATGAACAGACAGTTATCTCCGGTGAAAAGGAAGCAGTAGAAAAAGCAATGGAAGTTCTAAAAGAAAAAGGAGCCAAAAAAGTAGTCCCCCTCGCTGTATCAGTTCCGGCACACTCTTCACTTCTCCGGGATAAAGCCAAAGAATTTGAAAAATACCTTAACGAAATACCAATAAAAGATGCACAGATACCTGTAGTATCAAATATAACAGCAACACCTATACAATCTGCAGATGAAATAAAGAAAGAACTGAGCCAGCATTTTTATTCACCTGTGAGATGGGTTCAATCTGTTGAGTTTATGGCAAATAATGGAGTAGATAGATTTATTGAGATAGGTCCGAAAAAAGTCCTTACAGGTCTTATAAGAAGGATTGTAAAGAATATTTCTTTCTTAAATATTAAATCCACTGAAGATATTAAACATATTTGATTATAAAATATATTTCTGTATAATTTATATAAATTTTACCTAAAAGGAGAAAAAAAATGAGAAAGATAGTTGCACTTATTTTTTCATTATTTTTTGTGTCATTTTCACTTAGTATAGCCTGTCCGTGCAAAGAAGCTCAAAAAACTTGTCCAAATTGTAATAAAACAGTTGAAAGCGAAAATTATCAGAACTCAGAAAATATAAAGTTTAAAAAAGGAAACTGTGAAAAGTGTGCTGCAAAAAATAAAGAAGAAGAAAAGGAATAATTGGCAAGAACCATATTTATTACTGCAACTGATACAGGGGTAGGAAAAACAACAGTATCCAGTGCTATTGCCTATATACTAAAAGAAAAAGGTTATAATGTAGGGTATTTTAAGCCTGTTGAAACAGGATGTTCACCTGATTGTTTAGATGCCTCAACACTGGCTCAAATAACAGGTCAACCTGTTGAGGAAATTGTTTTATATAGATTTAAAACCCCTGTTGCTCCCCTTGTGGCAGAAGAGATTGAAGGCGTTCAAATAAATCTGGAAAATATCCTTAGCCATTTAGATAAATTAATCTCAAAATATGACTATTTGATTGTTGAAGGTGCTGGAGGTATCAAAGTTCCAATAACCCGTAGAGATGGAGAGATATTTACATATCTGGATTTTGTTTACGAAACAAAAATGCCTGTTTTAGTAGTTGCCAGAGCCTCCCTTGGAACTATAAACCACACGACTTTAACAATTGATGTTTTAAACAGTATAAATGCAGACATAATAGGTATTGTTATGAATGGTTTTTCTGAAGATAAAAATGAATTTTATAATCCTATTATTATAGAAGAGATGACAGGTACACCTGTCATCTGGAAATGTAGAAAATCTAATAATCCCGTAATAGAATGCCTTAAAAATATACCTGTAGATTTATTTATTTAGACATTACAGGTTTTAACATTATCTGCAAGTTGCCTTAAAGCAGATATTAATTCAGTTGATTGATGAACCATCTGAATACCTATCTGTGTCATCTTATTAAGATTACCTGCTTTAAAACTTTTAATTATTTCTTTTCCAAGAGAATGGAATTTCTTATGTGGATTCTCAATTTTTATTAATAAATTGAGATTGTCTCCACCTAAAGACTTTATTTCCTCCTTCCCAACAGAATAAAACCATTTACCGAAGGCACAATCAGTATATTCAGGAGGTTCCCAGGATTTTTCCTCTGCAATTACAGAAGATAAATTACCCATATATATAGAATGGTCTACAATTTTTTGTAAAAGATTAAGAAACATATTAAATTTTTTATCAGGAAGTATTTCCGGGGCTTTCATAACATTATCCCAGGATTTTAACTGTTCATTAAAAGTTTCTGTCACAAACTGATTTAGGTTTCTTATAGAGTTATACAATATATCAAATTCAACCTGAAAACTATCCACTATGTTCTTTATTCCAGAAGAAGTAACATTAGAAATATCCAGCGTTTTATTTACAGCTTTAACAATTTTATCTATCAATTTGCGTATTTCCTCTGTATTTTGTGCGGTTTTAGAGGAAAGACTTCTTATTTCTTCTGCAACAACTGTAAACCCTTTACCAGCCTCACCAGCTCTGGCTGCTTCTATAGCTGCATTTAAAGACAGAAGATTTGTCTGGTTTGAAATATTTTCAATAATATTAAGAACTTTATGACTTTTCTCCACTTCCTCTTTTACTTTTCCAATAAAACCATTTAAATTTTCTAAATCACTACTTTTCATCAACAATTGCTCTAAAATGTCTGCCAAAGTTTTTTCCATATATACATTCAAAATATTAACAAGCAATTTAGACTTGCTCATATTATAAATAGACATAGCAGCATTATCTGCAAGTATACACACAATATCATCTAAAATGCTTTTTACAAGGCTTATATCTTTAAACAGGATAAAACTTCCATTTGAAAAATGCTTCTTTTCTATCTGGTAGGTAGAGCCATTTATACGAATTGTATTATCCTCTCTTATATATTTTTCCAGCTCTTCTATATCCGAGTTTATACTCAAACCTTCAAGTATTTTTTCTGCTCTCGGATTAATTTCCAGAATTTGATTGTTACTATCCAAGATTATTAAACCATCATTAAAACTCTGGAGAAAATTTTTAAAAACTGGGATACTTTCATTCTGATTATTGATATAAGGAATTTTCTTTTCTTCTCCTTCCAGATTTTTCAGAGGTTTTTCATGGTTTGTATTATTTTCATAATTCTTAAAAAATCTGGATAACATGGTTCTGCTCCTGGTCTTATTATTTAAAGATAATTATTAATAATTAAATCGGTAAAATGCAATATAATTTGAGAAATCAATTAAATAGGGTTATTAATAGTTATAAAACTTAAACAAGATAAAAGATTTACTTATAAACTGTGGTTGCTTATGTTCTCTCAAAATACCAAATATACAAGACCTATAGCAATGGTGATAACTGTAATGAGAGCCATTTCTTTTATTAAAACTTTATGGCCAAAGAGGATAATATAAAAATATTTGAAAATACTATTTGAAATAACTGCCAGCATAATACTCTTGGCAGCAATTATATTTTCTATAATTCCTTGTTTTGCCATGTTTGAAAGAGAAAGCGTTATGGCATCAACATCAATAACTCCAGAGAGAAAACTGGCAATAAAAACCCCTTTTGTTCCCAGATAATAGTTTAATGCTTTTGTAGCAAACAGGATAATACCGTATATCAGACCAAACTGAAGAGCAGAACTTATCTGAAATGGATTGCTAAATGGTATTTCCTGCTGAGAATTCTTCTGGATTTCTTCTCTTTTCCTAAAAAATATGAAAATAAGTATCACTACATAAATAAGAGATAGCAGAACCAATGGTATAGTTAGAATAATAGAAATATGAAAATTAACAACACCTGAAAGAAATAAAACCCTAAAATTCATTATTAGCCAGGCCAGTACTATTCCAAAAAAAGCAGAATATACAACTGCAGAATATTTCTTAGATAGCTTAGCAAGTTCATAAGAAACTGCAGTAGAAGAAATCATTCCACCTATTACACCTGTAAGCCAGAGCGTTTTTGTTCCCTTCCATCGCAGAATTATATATGCAATAAAATCAATTACAGAAACAAGGACTACCATTTCCCATATATTACGGGGATTAATTGCATTAAAAGGGTCATAGGCCTTATCAGGTAAAAGTGGATATATAACTACTGTAACAAGCACAAATTTTATAATGGCAAATAAATCTTCTTCTGAGATACTTCGGGCAAATCCTTCAAGTGTTCTTTTAAGGGCAAGCAAGCCAGTAGTTGCCACAGAAAGAAAAGCAGCTATGTAATAATGCTCATAATAAATCAATAATCCAATTATAAAAGCGATAAATGTTGCTATTTCTGTAGTAGAGCCTATATCCTTTTGATACTCCATGTAATAGTTGATTATTGCAAGTAAAACAACGGCTCCAAAAGTAAAATAGAGAATTCCATCCCAGTATTTATCAAATATAAAACCTGATAACATTCCCAGTATAGAAATCAATGGAAATGTTCTTATACCTGCAAATATCTCGGATTTGGTGCGGTGCTCTCTTTCTAAACCTATAAGAAGCCCTGCGGCTATTGAGAAAATTATCTTAAATAATAATTCATAGGTATCTACATTTAGCTTAAATTCCATTTATTTTCTCTTTGTAGTTTTGTAATTTCTGTAAATCCTGTTTAAATTTCTCTTCTTCCACATACTCTTTAATCTTTATAATAACACCTTCTTTTCCTTTTACCACAACCTTTTCAAGAACCTGTTTGTATATCAAATTATCATCTGTAATAACACCTGCATAAACAAGACAATCTCCAAGAGTTTTCATAATATTATCTAAATCTCTTCTTCTTTTATTAGGTAATACAAATAGTATGTTCACCTCAACTGGATTTGAAAAAGGGGAAGCATCATACTGATTTTGTAGTTCCCATATTGCTTTATTTATCTTTATAGAAACATCCTTAGGGACTATATATCTTTTACCACTTTTAGAATATACTCTCAGGTTTATCTTTACCTTGTTCGCTTTAGACGGCGGAATAAAAGATAAATACAGTTCTTTTTCCACTTTTTTAACCTTTAAATAGGTATATTTAATTTTTAAATATAGGACATTATAACAATACCTGATTTCTTTAAAAATTATTATTTTCTAAGGTCTTAGAGGTCAACCTCTCCAAATTATTAATTCCGAGGAGAACAAGAATTTTCAATAGTTAGCTGTTGTTAACCCTATATACTTTGAGTATATTATTGACTTAGGTCAAGAAATATACGAATATGTGAATTATCAAATTCTCTTTTAGGAGGTAGTTAAATGAGAAAAGTAAGGAAAACAATACTTACTATTGCAGGAATGGCTGCATTTGCTATGCCGTCTTTTGCAGAAGTTCCAACAGGAGAAGAGTTCATTAAAAAATTTATTATTGATGTGGACAAAGCTCATGAACTCCTCGGAAAACCAGAAGTTCGTTTCGTTGATGGAGATAGTCCAGAAAAATTCAAAAAAGGTCATATCCCAGGTGCTGTGAATGCATTTGCACATGACCTTCACTATCTTAAGGATATTAGAGAATGTGGACTTCCAATGTGTCCAGAAAGAGCAGCTAAATTTATTGGAGAAGAACTTGGAATTGATAATAACACTCATGCCATTGCCTACGATGATGGTAGAGGACCAAACGCTTCAGGTGTATGGTTCTTCCTATATTTATATGGACTTGATAATGTTCAGATGATGGACGGTGGTTTTGCCACATGGAAAGCAAAAGGTTATAAAGTTGAAACTGGACCAGGAAAAAAACCGGAACCTAAAAAATTCACACCTAAGATTAGAAAAGAAATCATAGCTACAAAAGAGGAAGTCCTCAAAGCAATCAAAGACCCTGACCACTACTTTATTCTGGATGCAAGAAGACTTCAGGAATACACAGGAAAAAAACTTCTTGATGCCCTTGAAGAACCAGGAAAACATATAAAAGTTAAAAGAGGTGGACATATCCCAGGAGCTGTATTCTCAGAATGGAAAAAGTATGCAGGAAACCCAAAAGGGAAACCAAACAAACATCTGTTCAAGCCAATTAAAAAACTCAAAAAAGTTCTCAAAAAACTTGAAAAACAAGGTTTAACTCCTGATAAAACAATTATTACCTATTGCCATGTCGGTTTAGGTAGAGGCTCTTTCGTATTTGCAGCTCTTAAAATTCTTGGTTTCAAAAATGTAAAAGTTTATGTTGGTTCATGGGACGAATGGGGTAATGACCCGAACCTTCCAGTTGAAACAAAAATGAAAAGGAAATAACTCTAAACCGGGGGACTAAGTCCCCCTTTCCATACAAAAGGAGGTTTTCACGATGGAGCATATGAGCCATCTGCTAATGGGACTTTTAACAGGAGCCCTCTTTGGAATTGTCCTTCACAAAGTCGGTGCGATTAGATATTCCAGAGTAGAAGGTATGCTTTTACTTAGAGATTTAAAAATAATGAAATTTGCATTTATGGGAATTGCCACCGCATCCATAATTTATGGACTTGCTGATATATTTGGTATAGCCGAACAAACAAATTTAATCCCCCGAATAATGCCATATATGGGAATTGCCCATGTGGTAGGTGGTTTCCTGTTTGGTATTGCAATGGCTTCAGCAGGGTTTTGTCCAGGAACATGCGTTGCCAGAGTAGGTGCAGGAAAATTCATTTCTCTGGCAGGGGTTATAGGATTAATTCTCGGAATAGTAATCTATGCAATGATAAAGCCCTGGTTAGTTGAGATTGGAATTTTAGGAACTAAAGAAAAAATCACTTTATATGGAGTTTTCGGTTTGCCTTATGGTCCTCTTGCTGTTGCCTGGGGAGTACTGTTTATAGTATTTGCCTTAATAGCAGACTGGCTTGACCCTGCCAAAAAAATCGGTTATGACCAGCCGCAAGGTAATTCGCTAACGGCTAAAATTATTAAAGGTGAGTGGCACTGGGCTATATCAGGTATATTGGCAGGTTCAATAATAGCCTGGGCTACTGCACAAGGAGAGTATTTAGGTTTCTCAGGTGGTGCACTTGCTTTTGTAGGATGGATAGCACATCTAATAGGACATCCTCTTCCTGTTGTACCACAAATAACTCCTACAATTCTCTGGCATTCAGGTTTGATTATAGGTGTTCTTCCAGGAGCTTTCCTATCGGCTATAATCTCTGGTACATTCAAATTTGACCCTGTTCCCCCTGCGTTTGCCAAAAGTGTTGCTCCATTCCCATGGGTAAGACTTATACTTGTTTTCTTTGCAGGTATATTCCTTGCTCTCGGTGCTATGATAGGTGGCGGGTGTACTACAGGAGCTTTCTTATCAGCTTATCCAACTCTTTCTGTTGGTTCAATGGCAATGTCTGCAACTTACTTTGCAGTAGGTGTTCTAACAGCAAACCTGATTTACTTTGGAAGATGGAACAAATTTATACAGGCTAAAAAAGAATCAGATGCTGTTTATGACTAATAGAGAGGTAAGCGTTATGAGTATGATAGAAAGAATTTTATTCTGGATAGGAATTCTGGTTCTTATTGCAGGAATAATAGGTATAAAAGCAGATATTTCAAAACTTGAACAACAAGCACAACAAGTTCAGGCTTCTTCAGAAGGAGGAGAATAATGAATCCTAAAATAGAAAGGGCTATTTATATAGTAATAATTATTGCTCTATCCGGGGTTCTTCTCTCCCTTGGAAAGAAAAAAGTAGAACTGGAAAATAGTTTACCTATGACAGTTGATGAACTGGCAGACAAAATGTCAAATCCCAAACTAAACCTTCAGATAATAGATGTAAGACCCTACGAAGTATCTGAAGAAGAAGAAGACGAAGCAGAGGAAACAGATTACTACACAGGAGTTCATATACCCGGAGCTATTCCAATGCCTGATTGCGACTTAAATAAAACCCCAGAAGATGCCCGTTCCCAGATAAATCCATACCTCCCAACTATAATCGTATCTAAAGATGGAGACCCTGAAATATTCCAGAAATGCAAGAAGTTCTTCAAGTTTGTAAGAAATCTGGAAGGTGGAATGGTTGCCTGGGATGAAGCAGGATATCCTGAAGATGAAGGAGAATACGAACCACCATCAGCCGGTGGAGGCGGTGGTTGTCTATAAATCAAGACACTAAAAGGAGGTAAGATATATGGCACTGTCAAGGAGAGATTTCCTTAAAGCTTTAACAGCTTCAAGCGCAGGTATAGCTCTTGGTGGAAATGCAGCATTCGCAAAAGATAAGGCGACAATTGTAGAAGACCCAAGAAACTCATATCCGAACACAAGTTATACAGAAACAATGTATAGAAAAGAGTTTGCATTTACCTACGGAAGCAAAGAAGACCACGGAACAGCTTACCACTGTGTAAACTGTCAGGGTAACTGTGCATGGGATGTATGGGTAAACAACGGAATTATCACAAGGGAGAACCAGGTCGCAAACTATACTCCTATCAACCCTAAAATCCCTGACTTTAACCCAAGAGGATGTAATAAGGGAATTCAGCACTCCCATGTGACTTATGAAAAGGACAGGATACTTTATCCTCTTAAAAGAGTAGGAAAAAGAGGAGAAGGAAAGTGGAAAAGGATTTCATGGGATGAAGCGATAACTGAAATTGCCCAAAATATATATGAAACAATGCTCACAAAAGGACCAGAAGGTCTGTTTATCCACGTTGGAGCTGGTATGCTTACAGAAGCAAGAGGTGCAGCTGGAAAAAGACTGGGAACACTACTTGGAGCTGTGAGAAATTATATCGCTTCCTACGTTGGTGATATGTTCCCTGGAGTAAGTCTGGTTTATGGTGAAGGAAACATCGGATGTTCTTATGACTTCTTCTACACAACCGATGTAAATATCTGGTGGGGACAAGACCCAAATAAAACAAGAATACCGGATGCACACTTCTTATGGGAAGGGAAATATAACGGAGCTAAAAACATCGTCATTACACCAGACTTTAACTCTACATGTGTACATGCAGATTTATGGGTTCCAGTTAGAGCCGGATATGACGGTTTTCTGGCAATGGCAATAATTAATGAAATCATTCAGAAAAAACTTTATAAACCTAAATTCGTAAAACATTTTACTGACCTTCCTTTCCTTGTCAGACTTGATAACAAAAAACTCCTTAGATTATCTGATATCGACCCTGACAAATCTCCAGAATTTGACCATGAACTTTATGAAATTTTTGAAGAAAAAGGAGAAGGTAAAGAGTGGGAGCCAGAAGCAGCATTTTTCTCATGGAACACAAAAACCAATAAACTTACATTAATGCCAGGAACAGAAGGAGCTCCTGTAAAAACTCTCAGACTTAAAGATGTAGGATGGGATATAGACCCTGCTTTAGAAGGAACGTGGGAAGTTACTTTAAAAGATGGCAGAAAAGTAAAAGTTACAACAGTATTTGAGCTGGTAAAACAAGAAGCAGCCAAATTTGATGCCAAAAAAACATGGAAACTTACAGGAGTTCACCCAACAATAGTTGAACAGCTTGCCAAAGACATAGCTCTTCCAAAAGTTGTAATGATTTCCATGGGATTTACAATTGGTAAATACTTTAATGGCTTACTATCTCAAAGAGCTATTGCATCAATACCAGGGCTTGTTGGAAGACTTGGACCTTATGGTGGATTTAACTCAGAAAATGAATGGTCTATCTCTGGAATGGGTAAATTATCAGGATTTTCTGGTAAGTACAAACAAAGGTTTGCCTCAGGATTTGTTCAGGAATACATCCTTGGAAATATGTTAAAAGATGTAGAAAGACTTTATGATGAAGAAGACATTAAGAGAGCTACAGGTCTATCTAAAGAAGAATATCTCAAAAAAGTTAAAGAAGACCTTGCAAACTTTGGAACAGATGAGAAATGGAAAGAGAACTTCCACAACAAAGACGGAAAGCCATACTGGGATACAGTAGAAACCTTCCTGATTTTTGCTGATTCAAGATTTAGAAGAAACAAAGGAGAAACATATAGAGAAGCATTCCTCAAAAAAGCTAAATTCTTTGCTTATGTTGATTGGAGAATGAACTCAACTGCCCAGTATGCAGACATTGTCCTTCCTGCAAAATCTATGTATGAAGTATGGGATATAAGAACAAACCCTGGATATCATAGATATGCCAATATGGCACAACCACCTCAAAACCTTAAACCTGTCGGTGAATCTAAATCTGAGTGGGAAATCTGCACAATGATTGTTGAGAAAATACAAGAACTTGCAATGAAAAAATACAAAGAAACAGGAGATAAAAAATATATCAAGATACCAGACCCAACCCACTCAAAAACAGGATATAGAGACCTTGATAAATTAGTTGAGGAATACACCCTCAACGGACACCTCAGAACTGACAAAGATGCAGTTGAACTGGCACTTGAAAATGTAGAACAGTTCCAGCCTAACGACATTGAAACTGTCAGAAAAAGAGGTGGATTTATACAACTAAACGAAAAAGCAGGAAAAACATCACCACTTTATCCAGATAAACCTTATAACTCATTTGAAAACAACCTCTATCTATTTGAAAGATTTGAAACCCTTTCAGGAAGACTTACATACTACGTTGACCATGACAGATGGATTGAGTTTGGTGCAAACGTTCCAACAGCAACAGAACCAATCAGACCAAAGAGATTTCCATTTGTTATGATGACCCCACACGCAAGATGGTCTATCCACTCTACATACAAAGAGTCCTCACTCCTCCAAAGATTACAAAGAGGTGTTCCTTATGTAATGATTAACCCAGAAATAGCCAAGAAGAAAGGAATAAAAGATGGGGATGAAATAAGAGTATTTAATGACCTTGGTGAATTCTACGCAATGGCTAAGGTTTACCCATCATGTCCAAAAGATGCAATCATACTTGAACACGGATGGGAGCCATTCCACTTTAAAGGAAACAAAAGCCACAACGCTGTCAACGCATCTCCACTAAACTTACTTGAGCTTTCAGACGGCTGGGGACACCTGAAATTTGGTGGAAACTGGGATGGTAACCAGCACGCTTATGAAACAACAGTAGATATTGAGAAAGCTTAATAAGGAGGTTTAATAATGGCTAAAAGACAATTAGCAATGGTAATGGATTTAAATAAATGTATTGGTTGCCAGACCTGTACAGTTGCATGTAAAACCCAATGGACTAACAGAAACGGCAGAGAATATATGTACTGGAACAACGTTGAAACTCATCCAGGCGCAGGATATCCAAAGAATTGGATGGAAGCTGGCGGTGGATTTGATGAAAATGGAAATCTGAGAGATGGAATAATTCCAGACATGGTTGATTATGGAGTACCATGGGATTACAACCATGATGAAATATTTAATACCCCTGCAGATGATTTTGTTCTTTCTCCAGATGAAGACCCTAAATGGGGTCCTAACTG
Organism: Persephonella sp.; assembly: GCA_027084095.1. Classification (GTDB taxonomy): domain Bacteria; phylum Aquificota; class Aquificia; order Aquificales; family Hydrogenothermaceae; genus Persephonella_A. The sequence continues at coordinate 700 of JALWLQ010000055.1, read as the reverse complement.
GGACGAAGATGTTGGTATAGGTGACTGGCCTAACTCCTATTTCTTCTATATTCCAAGAATATGTAATCACTGTTCTAACCCTGGATGTCTTGCTGCCTGCCCAAGGGAAGCAATTTTCAAAAGGGAGCAAGATGGTATTGTTCTTGTTGACCTTGATAGATGTCAGGGGTATAGATACTGTATTGCAGGATGCCCTTATAAGAAAATTTACTTTAATCCTAAACTTTCAAAATCAGAAAAATGTATATTCTGCTTCCCAAGAATTGAAAAAGGACTTCCTCCTGCATGTGCCCACCAGTGTGTAGGAAGAATAAGATTTGTTGGATTTCTTGATGATGAAGAAGGACAGGTATACAAACTGGTTCATAAGTATAAAGTTGCTCTTCCTCTCAGACCAGATTTTGGAACACAACCTAACGTTTACTATGTTCCACCTGTAATTGCTCCACCAAAATTTGATGATGATGGTAAACCTACTGATGAGCAAAGAATTCCAATTGAATATCTTGAGAAACTTTTTGGTCCAGAAGTCCACCAGGCTATCAAGACACTCAAAGAAGAAATGGCTAAAAGAGAAAGAGGAGAAGAATCTGAACTAATGGATATTCTGATTGCTTATAACCACGCAGATATGTTCAGACTTGACGAGAACTATTACCAAAAAATTGCTGCAGAGCAAGGATTAAAAGGAACAGAATAC
>JALWLQ010000054.1 GCA_027084095.1 Persephonella sp. | reverse complement strand
ACTTAATAGGTACGTTAGCATCTGCAGGAGATACTCTCACATATCCTTGCATTTCCTGGTGGAGAGCAGAGCAGAAGTCTGTGCAGTAGAATGGATAAACTCCTGGTTTTTGTGGTTTCCATTTGAGTGTAAGTGTTTCTCCAGGCATAATAAGGAGGTTAGTATTTCTGGCTCCAAATACAGCAAATCCGTGAGGAATATCCCAGTCTTGCTCAATATTTGTTACGTGGAAGTAAACAGTATCTCCAACCTTAATTCCTTCAATATTATCAGGTGTAAAGTGTGACCTGATAGCTGTCATATAGATATGAACTTCATTTCCTTTTCTAACAACTTTTGCTTCTTCTTCAGATTTTGTAGCGTAAGGGTGGGTATTTTTCTCAAGTTCAAATATTTTAGTTGTTTTTGGAGCAAGGATTTTTGCAGGAATAGCCTGTGCATAGTGTGGTTCGCCAAGTTCTGCAAGGTCAAGCAGGAATTGTGGTTTAGTTGTTTCAACATTAACAGAAATATCATAAAGCTGTCCTGCGTGTGGTAGTTCTGGACCTGTTGGTAGGAACACATCTTTTGTAATTTTGTTCATAGGCAGGAGATATTTACCCCATGGTTTTGCAGAATCACCACCAGGTATCATCAGGTGTCCAACAGAGTAGTATGTTGGAACATGTCCAAGGATTTTACATTTTTTATAATCGTAGTAAACAACGTCTGAAGAAATGAAACATGATGTATAAGCATGTCCTTTTCCATCAAATTCGGTATGCAGAGGCCCAAGACATGGGTTGGGAAGTTCACAGTGGTTTATAGCTTCATATTTCAGGATTGGAATTCCATCAACTTCTCCAGCAAACTGTTTGTTTTTAATAGCATTTATCATTTTTGAGAAAGAGTGGATTGGTATAACTGTTGCAAGTTTACCACCACCTATGATGTATTCTCCATCTGGAGACACATCAACACCGTGGGGTGATTTAGGTGTTGGTAGATAATAAACTACTCCTGGACATTCTTTAGGAATTATCCATTTAACACTTGTTTTCCACTCTGTTCTTGCTATTCTATCTCCTTCATCAGGTCTGTAGTTATGGGCATATTTTGTTTTAACCTCTTTGTATTTACCCTGTGCTATACACTCCTCTGCTCTTTTCCAGTTAACAGCTGCAATATAGTCTTTATCTCTCATAGAAGCATTGATTTCAAGGAGAGTATGAGCCTGTTCTGTGTTATATGATGTGAAGAAACACCATCCATAAGATGGCCCTTTACCACAGTGTGCCAGGTCGTAGTCATAACCTGGAACAAGTATCTGGAATGCAATATCCATTTTTCCTGGTTGGTCAGCTCTAATAAATGTTAATGTTCCTTTGAAATATTTTTTGTATTCTGCAATAGGAACATCCTTCTGTGGAATAGGAATGGAAAATCTTGTTGCTGCTGTTATGTATTTTGTGTCAGGAGTAACAAATGTAGAAGCGTGGTTTCCTGCGGAAAATGGAATTTCAAGAATTTCTGTTGTTTCAAAGGTTTTCAGGTCAATTCTTGCTACCCTTGGTGTGTTGTTTTCGTTAATAAATATCCATCTACCGTCTGGTACTCCATTAGTTTGGGACAGTTCAGGATGGTGTGTGTCTCCCCATGGAATAAATCCATGGCTGGTCATTAGCATTGCTTTTGTTTCCTCTGAATATCCATAACCGTTCATCGGAAAGACAGAGAATACAGGAATAACTTTTAATAATCTACCTGAAGGAAGCCCATAAACACTGAGCTGCCCATTGTAACCCCCTGATAGAAAAGCATAAAACTCGTCATGCTTACCATGGGGCACATAAACCTTTTCTGCTGGGCTCTGTGCCTGTGATGGCAAAGAAAGAAGCCCAGCTGTCACTGCCGAAAACAGTGCCAGCTTGACTTTAGATTTCATAACTTTTCCCTCCTTTTTTACTTAGTATCTAACTTAAGAATTAAATCAACAATTTTTTCTGCTTTTTCTTTGTCAACTCCATGTTGGGCTGGCATATATGCTGCTTTAATCTTGATGCCGTATTTTTTGCTTAATTTTTGCCATTTCATCATGGAACCACCAAGTATACTTTTAACAAGGGTCTCTTTTGCATTTGGCTTTCCTTTATATTCCTTTGCAACTATTCTATAAGGTGGTCCCTGTTTAACCTTATCAACAGCGTGACATCCGCCACATCCATATTTATTAGCAAGCTCTTCAACCTGCTTGGCTACGTCTTCTGCAGCAGCAACTGATACTACTAATCCTGTAATAGCTAATATAGATAGAAATTTTCTCATACTGATACCTCCCTTTTTTATCCTTTATTTAAGCTAATGTGCAAGTAGAATTTGTGCATTGACGAATATCAAGGATTGATTAAGGTTAATTATGGATTATTATTAGGCAAGATTAGGGGAATGATACCCAACGGAGAAAGTTATGAAAATTGATATTTTTCCTCACCTAAATGAAGAAGAGTTCAGTCAATTACAAAAAATATCCCATCTTAAAAAGTTTACCAAGGGAGATATTATTTTCTACGAAGGAGATATCCCAGAATTCTTGTATTACCTTATACATGGTGTGGTTAAAGTTTTTAAAACAAATTTTTCAAATGGTAGAGATATTACTTTGAATTACATATTACCCGGATGTTTTGTTGGAGAGTTCGCTGCTATAAAAGAAATACCTTTCCCTATATCTGCTGAAATGGAAACAGATGGGGAAGTTTTGTTGATAGAAAAAAAACCTTTTTTTAATATGCTTAAAGGTAATTTTAAACTGGAATGGGAATTTATGAAACTTTTAGCCTCTAAAATTCACAAAAATTATGAGTACTGTGAAAATCTGGTTGAAAAAAATGCAAAAAAGAAAATTCTTAAATTTTTAAGAGACCATGAAGACCTGTTTTTCACCCTCAATAAAAATAAAATTGCATCTATTTTGAATGTATCTCCCGAAACCTTATCCAGAACATTAAAAGAGCTTAAAGAGGAAGGGCTTATTATTGAAAGGACAGTTATAAAGGTTAATAAACAAAAAATACAGGAAATTTTAGAAGATATGCAATGAGAAAAGGGGCAGCCAAGCCCCTTTTTTTATTCACAGCTTGGGCAAATCTTATTTAGAAGTGGGTCTGTTGGACAGGCATCTATATCTCCTGATTTAACTTTATCTACGACTTCATCTCCATATTTTTCCCTTGCCATTCTTTCAATCTCCTGGATATCATCTTCTATTGTTGTTTGTGGAGTTTCTTCTTTTGTTTTTCTCAGGCCAAAACCTCTTCTTGTTCCTCTTTTGTTAACTTTTTGTGTATATTTTTCGCCTTTGACTGTCTTATCAATAAAGCAGTAGTAAGTGGATTTAAGACCTTTTTCCCAGGCATACATATAGATATCAAACATATCTCCTCTAAGGTCTTCTTCTATATATATAGATTTGGATACTGCCTGGTCAACATATTTCTGGAACGCTGCTGCTATATCTATCTGTCTTTTTGGATGTATCTCATAAGCACCTTTAAACAGTGCTTTATTAATCTTGCCATCTAACTCATCTATATACTGGATTGAGCCACCGTTTGCTTTAATCTTTTCTGCCATTTCTTCATTCCACATATCAAGCTCTTCAAGTTTTTTCATAAGTTGTTTGTTCACAACGATAAACTTACCTGAGAGAGTATCCCTTGAGTAAACATTGGAGAAGTAGCTATCAATTGAGGATGTTGTTCCAGCAATTATTGAAATAGAGGCTGTTGGTGCAATTGCAAGTAAGACTGCATTTCTTCTCGGAGGATATGGGTATGGTTTGCCTTTTTCTTTCATCTCTTCGTAGTGTGGGAATGCACCTTTTTCTTCTGCCAGTTCTTCAGACTTGGCATAAGCAGTATCCCTCATAAACTTAGCCACTTTTTCTGCAAACTCTACAGCTTCATCACTGTCATAAGGTATACCCAGTTCTATCAATGTTTCTGCAAATCCCATCAGACCAATTCCCAGAGGTCTTAAGTCCATAGTGTTTTTACGGGATTCTTCTGATGGATAGTAGTTTTTGTCCAGGATGTTGTCAAGTGCCATAACCATTGTTTCTATTGTATCTTTCAGCTTATCCCAGTCTATATCTGTTTTGTCTTCATTTAAGTGTTTGGACAGATTAACAGATGCAAGTGTACATACAGCAGTGCTTTCCGTGGAGTTTGGAATACTTATTTCTGTGCATAAATTGCTGGAGTTTATGACACTATATTCTGGGCATGGGTTGTGTTCATTGTGTCTGTCTTTAAATGTAAGCCATGGATGACCTGTTTTGGCCAGTTTGAACAGATATCTTTTGAACCAGTCCTGTGAATCTATCTTTTTCCAGAGTTTTAATTTCCCTGTTTCTGCTTTTTCTATACATTCAAAGTATTTTTTAGTAAACTCATCTCCCCAGCTTTCAACAAGCTCCGGACATTCTGCAGGGTCAAACAAATAAAGAGGTTCTCCCTCTTTTATTCTTCTCATTATTTCGTCTGGCATCCAGACAGCAGTATTTAGAGATGGTGTTCTGAAATACGGATTTCCTGTTGTTTCCCTCAGGTCTAAGAAAGCATCAATATCATAATGCCATGGCTGCATATACATAACCTGTGAGCTTCTTCTTCTACCACCTTGTTGTATGGCATTTACGATGGTGTCAAATATTTTGATAAATGGTATTGGTCCTGAGGATTTTGCATTAAGGGAATGTATTTTGGAGCCGGTTGCTCTAAGTCTTGTAACGTCAGTTCCGACACCACCAGCATATTTTGCAAGGAAGGCAGTTTCCTTGGCTTTGTCCATTATTGACTCAAGAGAATCATCTATAACATTTACATAGCACGAACTATACTGATTTGTGGAAGTTCCTGAGTTGTAAAGGGTTGGTGTAGAGTGGAGATATTCCAGTTTAGAGATTTTGTTATAGACTTTCAGGACTTCTTCCTCGTTATTACCAATTCCCATTGCAACTCTCATAAAGAACCACTGGGGTTTTTCTATTATGTTTCCTTCCCTGTCTCTTGTAAAATATCTGTCTTTCAAGGTCGTCATTCCAAAGTAATCAAGGAGGGTATCTCTTGAGTAATCAATATTCTTTTCCAGATAATCTATATCAAAATCCAGCAGTTCTTTTTTATAAAGCCCTTCTTTTACTCCAAACTCAATAGCTTCTTTGAAAGAGCTAAATCTTTTGTCTATCTCCCTATTAATCAATTTTAAAAGCTGTTTTGCAGCAAGGGTGTCGTATATGTAATGTTTTGGAATTAGCTGTTCAATAGCTTTCAAGACAAGTGTATCAAGTTCCTGTGTTGTAACCCTCTCGGGTATTTTCAAATCAAGCTCTTTTGCTACTTTGAACACGATTTCATAATCATCAGGAATGTCCATTCCTTCAAGAAGGGCAAATATAGCATTAATCAGCTTTTTCATCTGGAATTTTTCTTCTGTTCCATCCCTCTTAACAACTATCCTTTGCATGAATAACCTCCTTGTATTATTTACTCTTTAAAAACTTTTCAAAAACGGCTTTTTTTCTTTCTAAATAAATAGGAGCATTCTGATATAGTTT
>JALWLQ010000053.1 GCA_027084095.1 Persephonella sp. | reverse complement strand
CCAAAAGAAAGAAAATCACCTAAATCTCAAAACTCAACATTTTCCTATAAACAAATCTCTCATATTTCCGATAAATTATTAAAACTGGTTTAAAAGGGGACTTTGGAATGCCTGTAGATACTATTATTTTTTATCAAAAAGAAAAAATAAATTTTAATAACTTAGAAATTGTCAAGAAGATAGCATCTAAATTACAAAAGAAACTTATTCTTCTATTTGTAGAAATACCTCAAGAAGAAAAGGAAAAAGCTCTTTCCATAGTTTCATCAAATGGAATAGACTTTGAGCTTAAAAATCAAATAGAGGAAGATTTTATTAAAGAAGAAATCAAAAAAGAAAAACCTGACCTGCTCATTCTTACCCGTGAAAAGCTTTCACCTTTAGAACATATTTTTAAAACTCCTGAAACAGAAAAATTTATCTACTCTATAAAAAATATTGATATCATCATGCTTCAAGAAGATGCATCTAAATTAGAAAAAATTTTGATTAATGTAGATAAAGAAACAGCAACACCATTCTATATCAAATCTGCCCATTTATTTGCCAGTAAATTGGGGGTTAATTTTCATTTTATAACCTCCTTTTATGAGGCCTACTACGAACTATCTTTGATGAAAACCCATCCTGAAGAAGAAGCAAAGCAAATTGTAGCTGACTTATTTAAGGAACATGTTGAAATTGTTAGGGAAAAAATGGTAAAAGCCCTGGGAAAAGAAAAAGCAGAGTTAATTATAGTTAAAGGTGACCCTAAAAAAGAAATTCCCTATTATGCACGAAAAAAAGAGTACGACCTGCTTATAATAAATCAGAATATTGAGAATAAAAACTCATATATAGAAAATTCAGAAATGTCTGTGGGAATTTTTAAAGACAAGGAAGAAGGAGAGTAAAAGTGGAGCATCACACAACAACTATACTGGGAATGTTAGGTTTAGGGTCTAAAGAAAATCTTTACTGGATATCTATTTTGCTATTTGTTGGTACTTATACAATGATTATTCTTGAAAAGTTCTTCCATCGTGTACCAGCAGCTCTGCTTGGTGGAACTCTGGCTATATTTCTTGGTGTAGTTACACCTGAGGCAGCATGGGAAGCGATAGACCATAATACCATGTTTCTTCTTATTGGTATGATGATTATCGTTTCCGTGTTAATTGAAAGTGGATTTTTCTCCATACTGTCTTCAGTGGCTTTAAGGATAACCAAAGGGGACCCCTTAAAAATAATTCTTACATTCACAATGTTAACTGCCGTTTTATCTGCTTTTCTGGATAATGTGACAACTGTGCTATTTATGGTGCCTATTCTAATTTCTATAACACGTAAACTTAAACTTCCTCCAGTTCCTTATGTAATTGCCACTGTTTTAGCCTCTAATATAGGTGGAACTGCAACATTAATTGGTGACCCTCCCAATATAATTATCGGTTCTCTGGGAAACTTTACATTTATGGACTTTATAGTTAATCTGGCTCCAATCGTAATTGTTACCCACATAATAGGAACAATCGTTTTTATAGGAATGATGAAGTTTCAGGGACATCTTGAAGCAAAAGTAAAAGATGAAGAAGAGCTTAAAAGAATAGTAGAAGAACAAAAGATTGAATATGACATAGTTTTGATGAGAAAAGGACTGATTATATTTGGGATTACAATTATTCTATTTTTCCTCCATCATATACTCCATCTGGAAGCAGGAACAATCGCATTATTTATGGCATCAGCCTTAATGCTATGGTCAAAAGAAAATCCTGAAAAAATATTTGAAAGAGTTGAATGGACAACTCTTATGTTCTTCTTAGGTTTATTTGTAGTAATAGGTGGACTTGAACATTCTGGAGTATTTGAGGATGCTGCCAGATTAGTTGCAGGGGTTATAACCGACCCAATGTCTGGAATTTTGATTTTAGGTAGTCTTTCTGCCATTATTTCAGGAATTGTAGATAACATTCCATTTACCATGGCGATGTCTTATGTGCTTATTGACCTGGCAAAAACAGCCACATTCAATACAGAGCCTTTATGGTGGGCTCTTGCTCTGGGTGCCTGTCTGGGAGGAAACTTAACAATAATAGGAGCTTCAGCAAACGTTGTTGCAGCAGGACTTTCTGAAAGAGAAGGATATCCATTAAAATTCTTTGATTTTGTTAAACAGGGAACACCGGTAACTATTGTTACCGTGATTGTTGCTCTCGGTCTCCTGTGGCTCAAGTATACTATTTTTGGGGTATAAGCCTGAGTAAAAACTCAGGCTTCTTTTTTATATTTTTTTATTTATAAACCCTTTTTGCTGTTTCCCTGTTATTGAACCTGACTGGTCATATTTTTGAGGTTCATCAAAGATAATATCAAATAGCTCTTCTATAAACTGGGCATTATTTGCTGCTATGTTCAAATTTAATCTGCTCATAGACTGAATTGTTTCAACTTTATCCTGAAATTGTTCCAAATCTTCCACTGAAAATTGGGACAGTTCAGACAGAATTTCTCTTTTCTCTTCTATAACCTTCATTAATTTCTCTGAAACAGAACTATCCGTTATACTTTCTATAAGAAGATTTTTCTCTTCTTTTAACTTATCAATAAGCCTGTCTAAAAGATTTTCTACTTTTTTCATTTCGTACCTATTTCTAATAAATAATATCCCCATATCAAATTAAAGGCAATAATTAAAAATTAATAACATTGTCCCATATCAATGAATTATTCCTTTAAAACAACCGATAATATCATTAATAATTTTTACCAAAAATTACGATAATAAGTTTTAAAGGAGGGTCTAAATGGCTGAAGGACTGTTTCAAGAAGTTAAAAAATTACTTGAGATTATTGAACAGTATAAGAAAGATATAGAAACTCTGGGTAGTAAAAAAGAAGGGTTTAAAAGTGTTAACACCCATATAGAACTTGCCATAAAAGAAAGTGAGGAAGCCACAAAGAAATTGATTGACAATATTATGGATATCAGCTCAGACCTAAAAGAATTACTTTCTTTGATTTCCCAGATTGAAGACGAAGAATTAAAAAATAAAATCACAACCAGGCTGGAGAAAATATTATCCCAATTAACAAATTCGTTAACACTTCTTGAATTTCAAGATATAGTTTCCCAGAGGTTAATTAAAATTTCAAACTTTATATCCGATGTTGAAAAAGAAATATTAAAAATATTACTTCTATTTGGAATAAGTGAGGAGAAATCAGAAAACAAAAAAGAAGAACTTAGGGAAAAACTTGAAGAACTTGAATGGAAAAAAGAGGTTTCCCAGGAAGATGTTGATGATATTCTAAAACAGTTTGGAATGTAATAAAGAAGAGGGTTTAAAGATGAAGCTAAACTTTACAGATGATATGAGAGAAATTTTAGAAGAATTTCTTATTGAAGCAGATGAGATACTTGCAAATCTTGACCAGGATTTAATAGAACTGGAGACAAACCCTGAAGACAAAGAACTCCTAAACAAAATTTTCAGGGGAATGCACACCCTCAAAGGTGGAGCTGGATTTTTAGGACTTACATCAATTGTGGAAATAGCCCACAAGATAGAAGATATCTTCAATAAACTCCGTAATGATGAACTTCATTTAACCTCTGAAATGATGGATGTAATTTTTGAGGGTGTTGATAAACTAAAAGAAGCAATAGATATGTTAAAAGAAAATGATGAAATTCCTGATGAAGAAGATATAAAAGAGCTTCTAAATAAACTGGAACAAATTCTGTCTGGTGAAACAGTCATTGAAGCAGAAGTAATAACAGATAACAATAGTCAAACAGAAAATTCAGAAAATACTGAGTTTGAATTTGTTCCTGGTGTGGACGAGGATATTAAGAAGCTGATACTCCAATATCCTGGTAAGGACTTAGGAGAAATTCTGGAAGAGCTTATACTTCTTCCTCCTGATGAAAGACCACCCCTTGAAGTAATAGAAAAATTAGAGCAACTAATCACAGAAGGAAAAGATGTAAAAGACCTTATAATCCCTAAAACTTCTACAAAACAAGAAAAAGAAGAAAAAACAGAAGAAGTTTCTAAAGAAACAGAGGTTCAACAACCTGTAGAAACACAAAAATCCCAACCAAAACCTGAAATAAAAACACCCCAAAAGGAAGCAGTCCAAACAAAAAAGAAAAAAACAGAAAAAAAAGAAGAGGTTATCAGAGTAGATGTAGACAGAGTAGAAACGCTGATGAACTTAGTCGGAGAACTTGTCCTTGATAGAAACAGAATAGTCAAACTGGCTTCAGGATTGGAAGCAAACTGTAATTCCTCTGACACCATAGAAGAGCTAATAGATTCTATAACTGGAATGAGCCGAACAGTTAGCGACCTGCAAGATGCAGTAATGAAACTCCGAATGCAACCTGTTAAAAAAATATTCAGTAAATTCCCAAGGATTGTGAGAGACCTTGCCAAAAAACTTAATAAAAAAGTAAATCTTGTACTTGAAGGTGAGGACACAGAAATAGATAGGTCTATACTGGACAAACTGGAAGACCCTCTTATCCACCTTGTTAGAAATGCAATAGACCACGGTATAGAACCTCCAGAAGAAAGAATAAAAGCTGGAAAACCTGAAGTCGGAACAATAAAGCTTTCAGCATATCAGGAAGGAGACAGAATTATAATCTCAATTGAGGATGATGGACGAGGAATAAATGTTGAAAAAGTAAAACAAAAAGCTATAGAAAAGGGTTTAATAACCCCAGAACAAGCAGAGAATATGTCAGACAAAGAAGCTTATGAACTTCTTTTTATGCCCGGTTTCTCTACTGCTGACCAGGTAAGTGAGGTTTCAGGAAGAGGTGTCGGAATGGATGTTGTTGCTTCTACAATTCATTCCTTAAGAGGAACCATTGAGGTTGAAAGCGAACCTGGCAAAGGTACTAAGTTCATAATGAAACTACCTTTAACTGTTGCAATTATAAGAACCCTTATGGTTGGTGCCAATGATAGAATTTTTGCAATTCCACTCTATTCTGTAGTTGAAATAGTTAGATATGAACCTGAAAATGTAAAAAGGATAGGCCAGTTCAAATCATTTATGCTCAGAGATGAAGTTCACCTTTTATTTAGTTTAAATGAGCTGTTTGACATTGAAGATGAAGGAGAAAAACAGTTTATTGTTATTGTCAGAGTTGGAGAAAAAAATATTGCAATTGCAGTGGAAGAACTATTTGGAGAAGAAGAAATAGTTATCAAACCTCTTGGCAAACTTCTTGAAAATGTCCAGGGAATTGCTGGTGCTACCATAACAGGAGATGGTAGAGTAGTATTAATAGTAGATACAAATTCTTTAATTAATGATAAAAAATCACAACTTATTGGAGTGCTGTGATGTCAGAATTAGAAGTCCTTGGTTTAAGAGAAATAGAAGCAGAAGTAACAAATGAGGAAAGGCTTATAACATTCAGGCTCGGAGACGAGCTTGTAGGGGTAAACATAAAAGATGTAATAAAAATCACCAAAGATATAGAGATTACTCCTGTTCCTAAAACAAAGCCGTATATCCTTGGAGTTATGAACTTACGGGGTAATATTATTCCAGTCGTTTCATTAAAGAAGAAATTTAATCTCCAGGGTGAAGAAGTTGAAAAACCAACAATTGTTGTAGTTGAAACAGAACTTGGACATATAGGGATAACAGTAGATAAAGTAGAAGGAGCTATTAATATCAATCCTAAAGACATACAACCTCCTCCTATGAACTCTATAGGAATAGACCCTGAATTTATCGAAGGTGTTGTAATGATAGATACAGAAGATGGACATAAAGAACTTTTAACCCTTTTAAACATAAAGAAAATATTTAGACCTGAGAACCTGTAAAGGTTTGGAGGAAATAAATGGCAAAAAAAGATTACCTTCCTAAAATACTTGAAACAGGAGCAAATGAGCTTGAGATAATTGATTTCCGAATGTATGAACTTCTGGATAATGGAGAGATATATGAGTGGGTCTTAGGTGTAAATGTTGCAAAAGTCCGTGAAGTAGCCAGAAAACCAGAAAATATAGTCAAATCCCCAGGCTCTCCCCCTGAAGTAGAAGGAATAGCAAAAATCAGGGGAGAAATAGTCCCAATAGTAAACCTTGCAAAATGGATGAAAATCCGTGAACCAGAAGGAGCAGGAAAATACATAATAGTAATGGAATTCCTGAGAGAAATAGTTGGTGTCATTGTCCATGAAGCAAAAAGAATAAGAAGAATTAAATGGGCAGATATCAAAAAACCTCCACCAAGTATAGAAGAAAGACTGGGAGGAAAAATAGTTGGTGTTATTGAAATAGAAGAAGGTCAATTACTTCTTCTACTTGACTTCGAGGGTATACTTGATGAGCTTGGAATGATTAAAATATTTGGAGTAGATGAAGAAGTTCCAGAAGAAGAAGTTGAAAGAAAAGGGCATTTCACAATTTTAATCTTAGATGATAGTCCGGTAGCAAGGAAAATAATTAGGGGAATACTGGAGAAAGATGGTCATACAGTATTGGAAGCTTCCAGTGGTCTTGAAGGATTAGACATCCTGAATAAATATCTTGAACAGGCAAAAGCAGAAGGAAAAGATGTAACAGATTACATACAGCTAATTGTTTCAGATATAGAAATGCCAGGAATGGACGGTCTTACTTTTACCAGGAAAATAAAAGAACATCCAGAATTATCTAAAATACCTGTAATTATAAATACATCTTTAAGTGATAGAGCTACAGTTGATAAAGCAAAATTTGTTAATGCTGATGCTCATCTTGTTAAATTTGATGCTCCAGACCTGCTAAAACTTGTTCATAAATACGCAATAAAAAAAGGATAAGGAGGAAATAAATGGCATTACCTGACCCAAACATAAGAATACTTGTTGTTGACGACATGGCTACCATGAGAAGAATTATAAAAGGACTTCTTGAACAGCTTGGTTTCAAAAATATAGATGAAGCAGAAGATGGAAAAGTTGCCCTTCAGAAATTAAAAACCTCAAAATACGACTTTGTAATAACAGACTGGAATATGCCAAATATGACAGGACTTGAACTTGTACAGGAGATTAGAAAAGACCCGGAGCTAAAACATCTACCTGTGCTTATGGTAACTGCTGAAGCCAAAAAAGAAAACGTCCTGATGGCCATAAAAGCAGGAGTAAACAACTACATAGTAAAACCATTTACAGCAGAAGTCCTGAAAGAAAAAATAGAGAAAATTTTCTCAGCCATGAAAAAATAGAAATTAGGAGGATTAGGCAATGGGTCTCTTTGGGTGCAAAGATGCATATCGGACTATAGACAAACTAAAGGAAGAGATAGAGAAAAAGGATGAATACATAGCCAAACTTGAGGAGTTGCTGAAGGCAAAAGATGAAGAGGTAAAAGTTTTACAAAACGATTTAAAGAAAAAACAGCAGCAGATAGATGAATTTCAGAGCAAATTAGAAGGTATAAAAGGAAAATTTGGAGACCTGCAGGAATATCTAAAAAATCAATGGAAGATACTTGATTATTTACAGGAAGAAGGAGTATTTATAGCAAATACAGACTTTAAACCAGGTAAAGAAGGAAACGAACTGATTTTCGTAAACAAAAGAGGGAAAGAAATTCTTAAAGAACTTGGAGAAGATATCAACAAAATATATGGATTTAATATAGACTGGGAACACCCAGAGGGAATATCAATACATAAATTTCATAAAGACCCAGATAGGATAAAACAACTTCTCAAATCTCTAAAGCCAGGAGAAGTTATCAAAAACGCAGATATAGTTGTAGGAAATCATATAATAGAATCTTATAGATTTGCCGTTACAGACCCTGATGGTAATATTGTAGGATATGCAGCTACATGGAAGGATGTAACCAGCGATAGATTTCTGGACAAGATAATACTTGATACTTCTCCTGAAATGGTAATGACAATCTACGAAACAGCCCAAATAGGTATAAACACATTCAAACTCAGAGATGAAATGACAACCTTTAAAAACAACCTAAACCACATTGTTGATTCTGTTGCCGAGATTAGTGATGCTTTAACAGAATTATCAAGTTCTATTCAGGAAGTTCAAAGAACACAGGAAGATATTAATCAACTTGTTGAAAAAGGTTCACAATCTATTGAAAAATCTGTTGCAAATATCAGACAATCAGTTGAGGTCATATCAAAACTCACAGAATCCACAGCAGAACTAAGAAAAAGAGTTACAGGCATAGAGCATATACTTGATGTAATACTTGAAATTACGGAACAAACCAACCTTCTTGCATTAAATGCAGCGATAGAAGCTGCAAGGGCTGGAGAAGTAGGAAGAGGATTTGCAGTTGTTGCTGATGAAGTAAGAAAGCTTGCTGAAAAAACATCCAAGAGTGCCAATGAGATTAGAGAAGTTGTAATGGCAATCATGGAAGAGATGGAAAAAACAGAAACAGAAGTTACAAATGTCCGTGACATAATTAATGAAGGTGCTGAATATTCCGAAGAGATTGAAAACATTCTTGATAAGATTAAAGAAGCCAATATTAGAATAACAGACATGATTATGAGACAGACAGCTTCAACTGAAGAACAATCCAATACAATCAGGTCTGTATCAGAAAGAAGCAAGGAACTTCTTGGGTCTATAGACGATATCTTAGACATTGGTATTGAGCTTGACCATATTGCAAACGCCACTTTCAAAAACAGTATGGAAGTATGGAATATGTTTAAGAAAATTAGAAGAGTAGGAGAATTAGACCTGCTTACAAGAATACTTGAACATGCAGAATTTGTGGAGAATGTAATTAAAGCTATAGAAGGAAAAGGAACATTTACACCTGTAGACCATACCCAATGTAATCTTGGAAAATGGTACTACACAGAGGGACTTTTAGAGGCTGAGAAATACGGTCCAGAAGCTGTTGAACTTATGAAAGAGCTTGAAAAAGCTCATATTGAATTCCATAATCTTGGTATAGAAATAATGAAACTTCAAGAAGAAGGAAAAATTGATGAAGCTATAGAAAAAGTTGATATGCTTGCAGAAAAATCAAGAAACATTGCAAACATACTGATTAAACTATTCCAGATAATTGTTATAAAAAGGAGAGAAACAAAAACTTAAAATATGAACAAAAAGATAATAATACTGTTTATTATAGAGATTGCTATTACAATAATCCTTTCTATATATTTTTTCTCCATCTCCCACAAAATTCGGGAGGTGGAGAATGCCTATCTTCTTGCCAATAGTCTTTATGATAAAATTTCTACAATAAATGAAATACAATCTTACGGCATTAAAATAGATAGAAATCGGTTTTTAAATCAGCTAAAATCTTTATCCTTAGATAAAAGTAATCCTTACACAACAAAACTAACTACTATTGTCAATACTTCAGATTTTAATTCCTTAGAATTACAACTGTCAGAATTTAAAGCAAACCTAAAAAAAGAAATAAACAGGCTTTTTTTTATTCAAAAAATACTGATTACCTCCTTTCCTCTTATTTTAGTAATTTTTATATCACTTGATTTTTATCTGATACACAAGGTTTACTCAAATAAAGAGAAAAAAATAAAAGATATCATAAGGAAAATAATAACCGGCGAGTTTCCTGAAAATATAACAATAGACGAACTTAGGCTGCTGAATAATTGGTTACACTCAACATTTAAAGAGATAATCCAGTCTTCCAACACTGTAATCAAAAACTCCTCAATCTTATTTATAGAATTATTTAAGACAGAAAAGAAAAAGAAAAAAATACAGGATGATACCCTTGAACTTGCCCTGACATCTGAAATTGTTTCCATCTCAATAGAAAACATAAGCAGATATATACACAATATCTACAATATAGTTCAGGAGCTTGACAAAAGAGCAATAGAAAGCTCAGAAATCATTTTCAAATCTATAGAGGAAGTTCAGACCCTCTCCTCTGAAGTAATAGCTCTTAAAGACAACGTAGAGACACTTATGGAACAGTCAGAAAAAATATACGAAGTGGTTAACACAGTTAAAGAAATTACGGAACAAACCAATCTCCTTGCCCTGAATGCCACAATTGAAGCTGCAAGGGCTGGAGAAGCAGGTAAGGGATTTGCTGTAGTAGCTGATGAAGTAAGAGCTCTCGCAAATAAAACAAAAAAATCCACCACTGAAATTACCCAGATAATAGATGCAATTTCTCAATCAATGAAAGAACTGGCAGCCCAGCTTTCCCAAAAAGCAGATAGAGCAATAAATGTCCAGAAACTCATGGAAAGTTCAGGAAAAAATGTAAGCAAAATGAAAAAAAGCGTCCAGCTTATAACAGAAATGACAGGTGAAATATACCAGCTTATAGAAGAAGAGGAAGAAACCCTTGACCTTATGAAAAATGAGATAATTGCCCTAAGTAAAGAGGCAGAAGCATTTAATAATCTATTTAATCTACTTAAAGAAATCCTTTATGAAACTGAACAAAACTTTGAAAAAATTCTGGAAAGAATATCTTTAGACAGTAAATCTAAACTGGCCATAGAAGGAAAAATATATTTTCTATCCTGGATAAGCCATTATTCCAGAGGGCTCCAACAGGAACTACAAGAAACACAGATTTATAAATGGCTTCAAGATACTCTGATAAAATATCACCCACAAGGAGTAGAACTAATATCTCTTTTAGAAGAAATAAATAAAAATTTTGAAATAAGCGAAGAGGATATCTACAAATTTTTTGAAAAATTAGACAAAATCACAGAGCAGTAAAGATGAGAAACTTATCAGAAAAAAGAGTTGCAGGAGAAATTTTTGTAAAAAGATTTTGCGAAAAGTTCGGTATGGATATGAACTTCAGTTTAGTATTCAGCGCAAATGTAGAAATTACAGGAACAGATACAATCAAACTGACAAATATAAATCCATATCATTTATACAGAATTTTTCCAGAAGTTGAGGAACTGTTTATATTCGTAAAATACAACTCTAACCCTTATGTAATAACTACAAGAATAAAAAAAATAGATACAGACCACATTCTTGCCGAAATAAAAAATGAAGAGATTTATAAAGACAAAAGAAGATTTCACAGATTTTATTTCTGCTGTAAAGATATTGGAGATTTTTCAATAGAAAAAAATGGTAAAATTCTTACCAAATCAGCCTGTGTTCAGGAATTAAGCCGTGGTGGCGCAGGTATCCTTAATCCAGAAATAGATACCGTAAAAGAAGGGGACATTATAAGACTGGAAAACTTTGAGGATGAGTTATCACTGGAAGTAAAAATACTTTATAGAAAACCCAAGGGAAAGTTTGATATCCTTGGGGGAGAAATCATAAACTCAAACAAAAACTTGATTAACTATGTTATAAAGAAATATATTAAAGTATCAAAAGATTTAATTACAGGATAAAATAGTGCCAGAAGAAAAAAAACAGGAAAAAAGTCTTAGGGGACCAGAAAAAGCAGCAGTATTACTCTCTCTATTACCTGAAGAAGTTACAGTAAATATTTTTAAGCATTTAAAAGAGCATGAAATTGAGAAATTAATAAAGCAAATCCTTACAATAGAACCACCTTCAAAAGACACTGCCAAAAAAATTATAGAAGAAGCCTTTGAAGCACTTAAGGAAATAGCACCTATAAAAATAGCCCCAGATAATCTAAGAAAAATTCTTGAACAGGCTTTACCACCAGACAAACTTGAAAAACTACTGGCAGATACCTTAACAGTAGAAGAAGGAAAAGCTATATTTAGAGAACTTGAAAAAATGGACCCTAAATTTGTGGCAAATATAATCCAGAATGAACACCCACAGGTAATTGCCCTTATCCTTTCACAGCTTAAACCACAAAAAGCAGCAGAAATCATTCAGTATTTACCAAAAAGACTGGGAGTTACCAATGTTCAGGAAGAAGTTATAAAAAGAATTGCATCCATAGAAAAAATATCCAGTGATATGCTTAAGATGGTAGCCGACACCCTTGAAGAAGAATTACTCACAGTAGGAGCAGGAAAAGAAGAAACATTAAGCGGAGTTGACATTGCAGCCGAAATTGTGAATATCCTGCCCAAAGAACTGGCTCAGGAGATACTGGATGAGATTAGAAAAGAAAATGCCTCCCTTGCAGATACAATTGAAGAGAAAATGTTCAAATTTGAAGACATTGTCAAACTGGATAACAGAGCTATTATTGAGATACTCAAGGTTGTTGACAAAAACGACCTGCTTATTGCCCTTAAAGGAGCTCCACCTGAGATTATGGACAAATTCCTGTCCAACATGTCCAAAAGGGCTGCACAAATGTTCCTTGAAGACATGGAAATTCTGGGACCAGTTAAAAAATCTGATGTTGAGAAAGCAAGAAAGAAAATTATTGCAACTATCAAAAGCCTGATAGAAAAAGGTGTTATTGAATATGGGGCAGGAGAAGAAATGATATAGAGGTGGAAAATGTCTGATGAATTCCTGTCTCAGGAAGAGATAGACGCTTTATTAGGCGGAGGTCAGGAAGAAAAAGAGGAAGAAAAGCCTAAAGAAGATATAGCTCCCTTTGATTTTTCTGAAGTTGAGCATATCAAGAAAGGTGGACTTCCTGGATTTGAGCTTATTTTTGAAAGATGGATAAAACTATTCAGAGAAGAAGTTAGAAAAATTTTGCCCCACATAAATATGATATCAAAAGAAAATATCTATATCTCCAGATTTCAGAATTTTATGCTAAAAATTCCCCTTCCCTCCAGCTATACCATTTTCTCAATGAGACCTCTTAAGGAAAGTGCATTACTGGTTGTTGATTCAAGACTGGTTTTCACTGTAATAAGTGTTCTATTTGGTGGTCCTGCAAAACCATTTAAAGTAGAAGGAAGAGAATTTACCAAACTGGAGCTTAGAGTAATACAGGATTTCATAAATACAGCTTTAAAAACATTTGAACAGGTATGGGATGAATTCTACCCTGTTATGATAGAAATCAAATCAATAGAGTTAAACCCAAGTCTTGCAAGAATAGTCTCCCCAAATGAAAAAGTGATTATTGTTGAATGCAAAATGGATATTGATGGATACGAAGCACCATTTTATTTCTGTTTCCCACAAAGTATGTTTCTACCAATCAAAGATATTGTTTACTCACAGGTGGCTTTTTCAGAGGACCCTATCTGGAGAAAAAATATAGAAGAAAAGGTCAGAAAAATAGAATTGAAATTAACCTTAGAACTTACGAAAAAAACATTAAAAGTAAAAGATATACTTGAATGGGAAGAAGGCACAGAACTAAATCTGTATGTATCACCAACAGATGAGTTTAAATTATATGTGGAAGATAAACACAAGTTTGATGCTAAACTTGGAAAAATTAATGAAAAATATGCAGCAATGATTGTAAGACCAGTTATTGAAGAGGAAGAAAATGAGTGAAGAAGAAAAGAAAGAAAACCAGTCTGAAGAAGTTGACCAGGAAAAATTAGCAGAGGAATGGGCTAAAATGGCTGAAGCAGGTTCCTCTGAAACAGAAGAAGGAAATCAAGAAGAAACTATAGACCAGGAAAGACTGGCTGAAGAATGGGCAAAGATGGCAGAAGGAGAAGCATCTTCAGAAAGCACAGAAGATACAGACCAGGAAAAATTAGCAGAAGAGTGGGCTAAGATGGCTGAAAGTGAACCCTCTGAAAGCTCAGAGGAAACAAATCAGGAAGAGCTTGCTAAAGAATGGGAGCAGATGGCAGCTCAACAGGAAAAACCTGTAGAAATGGCAGAGTTTGAAAAAGAAAAGTTAGATTTATTAATGGACATTCCCCTTGAGATTTCTGTTGAGATAGGAAGCACCAAAATGCCCCTTGAAGAAATCCTGAAACTAAATCCAAACAGCATTGTAGAACTGGATAGATATATTGACCAGCCTGTAGATATCAAAGTAAACGGTAAGCTTATAGCAAAAGGACAACTTTACACCGTAGAAAATAACTTTGGCATTAAAATAACCAGCATAATCACCGTTCAGGAAAGGATGAAACTCCTTTCAAATGATGAAATGTAAAGATTTTTCTATATCTTCCGAAAAATCTTTCAAACACCCTGAGGTGTAAAAATGGCAATAAATTTCCAACCGATATATGTTCTTGCAGCAGGTGGAGAAAGGGCACTGGAAAACCTTGATACAACAGCAAACAATCTGGCTAATGTTAATACCCCAGGTTTTAAAAAATTACTCCTCAGGGAAATGAGCCAGTATATTCCTGAAAATAAAGGGGATACTGCACATCTGTTTGTTTTTCCCAGATTTAATGATACTCCTGTAATAAACACCCAGGGCAATATTTTCAGAACAGACGCACCCTTTGATTTTGCCATATTTGGAGAAGGATTTTTTGCAGTTGAAACTCCAAACGGTATTCAATACACACGTAATGGACACTTTTTCAGAAACCAGGATGGATACTTAGTTGATATTAACGGAAACTATTTACTGGATACTCAGGGAAAGAGAATTCAAATTACAGACATAACAAAACCCATAACTGTCGCAGACGATGGAACCATATATCAGGAAGACCAACAAGTAGCAAAATTTATGATAAAAAACTTTACAGCTATAAAACCTGTTGGAGACAGTTATTATCTACCTGATACACAAAAAGGAGCAATAGAAATTCCTGCCCAGTATTCAATAAAACAGGGTTATCTGGAACATTCAAACGTAAATGCAATTGAAAGTATGATAGAACTTATTAACGCTCAGAGAAGATTTGAAATATATGGAACACTTATGAGAAGTTTAGACCAGATGGAACAAAAAAGTAATGAAATAGGAAGAGCATAAGGAGATAGCCATGATTAGAGCATTGTGGACATCAGCTTCAGGAATGCAGGCACAACAAACAAATCTTGATGTTATATCTCACAATATTGCTAACGTTAACACAGTAGGGTTTAAAAGAAGTAGAGCAAACTTTGAAGACCTGATATATCAGAATTTAAAAGACCCTGGAGTTATGAGCTCAAATGAAACAAGAGTTCCTTCAGGAATACAGATTGGACTTGGGGTTAAATTATCCGATGTTACCAAAATATTTACACAGGGAAGCTTAATGAAAACAGATAAACAGCTTGATATTGCCATACAGGGAGAAGGATTTTTTAAGATAGAGCTTCCTGGAGGTGGAGAAGCTTATACAAGGGCAGGAAATTTCCAGATAGACAATGAAGGTTATGTTGTTACTCCCAACGGATATAGACTTTCTCCTAACATTCAGATTACAGCTCCCGAAACACTTATAAGTTTAGATATAAGCCCTAACGGCAAAGTATATGCTGTCAGGAATGAAGGTGGACAGGAAACAGTTGAGGAGCTTACAGATATTAAACTCTACAAGTTTATAAATCCTGCTGGTCTAAAAGCAATTGGAGAAAATCTATTTGTTCGAACTGAAGCCTCAGGGGAAGCTATAGAAGGTGACCCAAACACAGATGGATTTGGAAAACTTGCACAGGGATTTCTTGAGGCTTCCAATGTGAATATTGTTGAAGAGATGGTTAATTTAATTGTCGCCCAGAGAGCCTATGAGATTAACTCAAAAGGTATAATTACAGCAGATGAGATGCTCAGAACCGTTGCAACACTTAAAGGTTAAAATACTTCTGCTTTTTTTACTGTTTTTTCCCTTTAGTTATGCTGAAACAGTAATAACTCTAAAAAAATATGTAAACACAAATAAAAACCAGATTAAGCTGTCTGATATAGCAACAATAAAAGCTGATACTCCATCTATAAAATCATTTTTATCCCAGATTATTGTAATAAATAATCTAAGCGGCACAGTTAAAATATATCCGAAAAACATAAAACAGATACTACAGCAAAACTATATAGACACCTCAAAAATTCGTATTATTGGAGAATATACAGTTGTAAGTAAGAACACACCCTATATAAATAGCCGTAAAATACAGCAAGATATTATTAACTACATAAAAAATAAGTATCCTGATTATCAGATTTTACAGATAAAATTTACTCCTTTCCAAAAAAAATTTCCGTATCAAGTTCAAATAAAAATCGTAGAAAGAAATAAGACATCATCTTATATGCATCTTGCTTATCAAATTTTCAGAGATAGACAGTTAGTCAAAAGTATAAATGTATCTGTCAAATATATACCTTTTGCAAAAGTGGTAGTTGCTGATAGAGATATTATGAAAGGGCAGCTTATCTCCAGAGATGATATCAGAATTGAGAAAATTAAGTTTAGAAGAGGATATATAACAGACCCAAATATTGTAGTAGGGGCGGTTGCAAAAGTTTTTATTCAAAAGGGTAAACCTATACGGGAAAATATGATAGAACCTGACTATCCTGTAAAGAAAAGAAGTTATGTTAAAGTAGTATATGACCGAAATGGTATAAAGATAGAAATAACCGGATATGCCCTTGAAAATGGCCAGAAAGGACAGGTTATTAAAGTTAAAAATCCATCAACAGGAAAGATACTACCATGCAAGGTAATAGGAGAAAACACAGTCTTATTTATAGGTGGCTCCCGATAGTTTCAGTATTTCTGCTATTTTCCTGTAGCCAGAAACAGCAGGCATTAAAACCTTTTGAACCTGAACCACCAGAAGTTGTATATCAGCAGCCACAAAGACCCCCCGGTTCACTATTTACAGGAGTGGGAACAACCAATCTGTTTTCTGATGATAAAGCCTATCAGGTTGGTGATATAATCACCATAAAAGTTGTTGAAGATATCCAGGGATATGGCAGTGCAAATACACAATCAAGCAGAGATACAAATGTAGACCTTGAGTTTCCATCTCCAACTATTTTAGGAAAACCCCTCCTGAACAAAAACAGCCTCGCCGGTGCAAAAGCTGGCTCTAAAAACAGCTTTCAAGGAAAAGGAAAAACAGATAGAAGGGCAAGGTTAATTGCCAATATAACAGCAAGAGTTGTTAAGGTCTATCCAAATGGTAATCTGTTTATAGTAGGGAAAAAAATCATAAAGATAAACAATGATGAACAAATCTTAAGAATTTCAGGTATTGTTGAACCAAGCAGTATAGAACAGGATAACTCCATATCATCCTCTAAAATCTCCGATATGTATGTGGAATACAACGGAAAAGGATTTATGGCAGATAATCAGCGTCCTGGATGGCTTGCCCAGTTTCTTTCAAAAATCTGGCCATTTTAAAGGGGTTTAATGATGAGATTTATAAAAATACTAATCATACTTTTTATCATAAATATCGCATTTGCAGGCAATACCGTAAAGATTAAAGATGAAGTTCATGTAATGGGGGTAAGACCCAATTATCTTATTGGATACGGTATAGTAGTAGGTCTTAAAGGTACCGGAGATGGAACAACAACAAAATACACCCTTATAAGCATAGCAAATATGCTAAGAAAAATGGGAATTTACATAGACCCAGCACGGGTTAAAACAAAAAACGCCGCAGCAGTAATGGTGACTGCAAACCTTCCTCCCTTTGCAAAATCAGGTATGACCTTTGATGTGACAGTTGCCTCAATGGGCGATGCCAAGGATATTGGAAATGGAGTTTTAATCAGAACTCCTCTTTTTGGACCAGATGGGAAAGTTTACGCCTTTGCACAGGGACCTGTTTCAACAGGTGGAGGTTTCTCTGAATCAAATAAAGGAGGAAAAATTACAAAAAACTTTCCAACAACCGGAGTTGTGGTTAACGGTGGAATTGTAGAAAGAGATTTACCTTTTAATTATCGGGATATGAAAGATATAGTCCTTACCCTAAAAAGACCTGATTTTGATACAGCCCTACAAATAGAAAACACAATAAATCAGCATTTCAACCAGAAAATTGCAACTGCAATAGATGCAACCACTGTTAAAGTAAAACTTTCTCCTGGAACAGACCCGGTTAAACTGACAGGACAGATATTGAATTTATCAATAAAAACCGACAACGAACCTACTATCGTTATATATGAAAGAACAGGCACAGTTATTATGAGTGGAGATATAAAAATTGATGCTCCTGTATATGTATCCCACGGAAATATCTACGTATCTGTAGAGAAAAAGCCTGTGGTATCACAACCTCCTCCATTGTCTGGTGGAGAAACCGTCCAGACCCAGCAGACCCAAACAACTGTTGTGGAAGAAAAAGGCAGAATTTTCTCAATAAATTCCCCAAGACTAAAAGACCTTGTTGAAGCTCTAAATGATATGGGAATTTCCCCAAGAGACCTTATAGCAATTATTCAGGCATTAAAAAATACAGGCAAACTTCATGCTAAGATAGTAATAATGTAAAAGGGGAATAAATTATGATAAATCCTGATATGAAAATAAGACCTTACTGGGATGTTAAAGATATTTCCCAGCTAAAAGACCCTGAAGAAATTGCACAGGAGTTTGAAGCTATTTTTGTGAGAATGATTATGAAAGAATTTAGAAAAACATTAAATAATGGCTTATTCTCCAGCTCCTTCCAGTCAAAAATGTATCTGGATATGTTTGATATGCAGATATCAGAAGCTATATCATCTTCCGGTCAACTTGGATTAAAACAGTACATTTTAGATGCATTACAAACTTATCAGAAATACTCAACTGGAGAATAAATGGGAGAGACCCTCAACACATTTTTTAGTAAGCTTACCCAGTATTCAGATGCAATTGTAGTTGTTCTTATAATAACAATTCTGGGGGCTATGGTTCTACCTGTACCCCCATTTTTGCTGGATATACTTTTAACTGCCAGTATTACTTTCTCAATCGTAATTCTTATGACTACTCTTTATGTTCAGCATCCACTTCAGCTTTCATCATTTCCATCATTGCTACTTATAGCCACATTATTTAGATTATCCTTGAATGTAGCAACTACAAGGAGAATACTTTTACACGGGCATGAAGGTCCCGATGCAGCGGGACATGTAATACAGGCTTTTGGTGAATTCGTTGTAGGTGGAAGTTATATAGTTGGTGCAATAGTTTTTATAATCCTTGTAACAATTAACTACATTGTGATTACAAAAGGAACAGAAAGAATATCTGAAGTTGCTGCAAGATTTACACTGGATGCTATGCCTGGTAAACAGATGGCTATAGATGCCGACCTGAATGCAGGGATAATTGATGAAAAAGAAGCCCAACAAAGACGTATGCAGATACAAAAGGAAGCAGACTTTTACGGAGCAATGGACGGTGCTTCCAAGTTTATAAGAGGAGATGCTATTGCAGGAATTATCATTGCCATAGTCAATATTTTAGGTGGGCTTGCAATCGGTATCTTCCAACACCATATGGATTTACAAACAGCATTAAAAAACTTTACATTGCTTACCATAGGTGATGGTCTTGTTTCACAAATTCCTTCACTGGTTACCTCAACAGCAGCCGGCTTGATGGTAACAAGGGCAGTTTCAGAGGAAAATCTTGGTAAAGAGGTGTTTGTTCAGCTAACCAGTTTTCCCAAAGCTCTGTATATGGCTTCAGGCTCAATATTTGCAATGGGAATAATCCCGGGAATGCCTTTTATTCCATTTTCGCTACTGGCTTTATTGATAGGTCTCACAGCATTTATGATGTCTCAGCTCCTCAAGAAAAAAGAAGTTGAAATGGCTGAAGAAAAAGCAAAAGAGCTGCTAAAAAGCACAGAAGTTGAAGAAGAAACTGTTGAAGAAATACTACCTCAACCTGAACTTATAACATTTGAGATAGGATACGCCCTTATACCTTATGTCGATGAAGCGCAGGACGGGGAGATAGTCAGGAGAATAAAATCCCTCAGAAAACAGCTATCAAAAGAAATAGGAGTAATAATCCCATTAATTCATATAAAAGACAATCTTGAGCTTAAGCCCGGTGAATACAGAATTCTCATAAAAGATATAGAAGTAGGAAGGGGAGAGGTTCATCCTGATAAGCTACTTGCCATTGATACAGGAACAACAAAAGGAAAAATAGAAGGAATTCCAACAAAAGAGCCTGCATTTGGTCTTGATGCATACTGGATAGACGAAAAGCTAAAAGACAAGGCAAAAATGCTGGGATATACTGTTGTTGATATTCCAACGGTAATAATCACCCATCTATCAGAAATCATTAAGAAACATGCCCATGAAATACTTGGCAGAAGTGAGACAAAAGAACTTATTGATGCACTGGCAGAAAAATATCCTGTGGTTAAGGATATTATTCCTGAGCAGGTGCCTCTAAATATTGTCCATAGAGTTTTACAAAACCTATTAAAAGAAAATGTGCCTGTAAGAGACCTGCTCACAATTGTTGAAACATTATCAGACTATATAACAAAAACAGATGACCCTGAAGTCCTCACAGAATTTGTCCGACAGGCATTAAACAGAGTAATAACGTCCCAGTATGAAAAGGATGGTGTCCTATACGCCGTTACTCTGGGACCAAAAACAGAAAATTACATAATGGAAAAAGTCCATGAAAATGGCGGTTCACTGCCACCATTTGAGCCAACATTTGTTCAGAAATTTGTTCAGGATTTAACCAATCAGGCACAGCAGTTTGTATTAAAACAGGCAACCCCTGTATTACTGACCTCCCCTGCAACAAGGAGATTTGTTAGAAAAATAATAGAGCCATATCTACCTGACTTTGTGGTATTATCCTATGCAGAAATTAATCCAAAAACAAAAGTTAATGTCTTAGGGGTAGTTGAGCCGTATGGAGGTTAAAGTTTACGAAGGCTATGA
>JALWLQ010000052.1 GCA_027084095.1 Persephonella sp. | reverse complement strand
TCAAGGGTTCTTTCTGCTTTTAATAGAAGTTCCATTCTATATCGTGCATCTTTTGGATACTCAACCACTGCCATATTAAAATCTATGTGCAATACTTCATTCCTAACCTGCAGAGGTGTTTGGATAACATTTTTGAGTTTGTTTATAAAGTTAATTATATTTTTCCCGGTGTATATAACTGCAATTTCATCAGAACCGCTTCTGAAAATAAGGTGGAGTGTTATATTTTTTCTGATATTATCCACAAATTGTTTTAGTATTAAATCAGCAGTTTCTTCACCATAAACTTCATTTATATGTTTAAAGTTGTATATATCTATCAGAATTAGGTAAAAAGGAGTTTTTTCTGATATAAGTTCATCTAATTTTCTAAAAAGTAATCTTCTATTACCAATTCCTGTTAGGTTATCAAAATACTCCTTTCGGAATAAATCATGCTCTTTTCTTATGTAGCTGATTGCAAGAGATATATCTCCAGCTATTTCAGTAAATATTTCACTTTCTTTTAAACTCATAAATTGGGGTGTGTCTGAGTAGAGAGATAAAACAAATTCAGGTTTACCATTGACAATTATAGGAATACTGACAGCAAAGTAAACATCCATAATTTTAGAAAATTCCTGTTGGATAGAATTTTTATTGGAAAGTTTTTCTATATTTATTTTATGGGCGATTTCCTTATCAGCTTCATACATAATAGGAATGGTTTCCCTGGTAGGAGAAAATTTTTCAATAACTGCAAGTTTGAAGTCTCCGGTATCTACCAGGATTTCCAGAAGCCGCTTAAATAATAGATACACAGAAGTTGTATTTATTATAGTTCTATTTATTGAGGACAGGAGCTTATATGCTCTTTCCAGAGATATGCTTTTTGTTACATCTTGTATTATTCCAAGAGCCGCAGGTATACCTTTAACAAAAACTGTATCTGAAACCACATGAACCCATTTTATTTTTCCTTTTGGGGTTTTAATTCTTACTATATAGTCTGCAGTCTCTCTTATTCCTTTTAGTCTTTTCTCAAGGTATTTTTCTATTTTCTTCCAGTCTGGTGGATAGATAAGATTTTTTAGTTTTTGGATATCAAAATCTTTAAGTTCTTCCTCTGACATTTCTATAATTTCTAATACTTTTGGGTTTGTAAAAATAGGTTTGAATTTTATATGTAGAAATATTCCTACCGGGGCGAGTTCCAAGATTTCCTTAAGTATTTTTTCCTTCTCATAACTATCTGTTACATTTATCAGGTAAATACATATTCTTTCGTTATAATTAAGTATCACTGTGTCTACGTATTCTATTTTTTTATCTGCAGAAATTACACGGAGTTTAGGAATAAATACGAAATTTTTCCCTTTTTTCAGCTCCTCTATTTTTGTTATAAACTCATTGACCTGTCTTTTTTGAATTAAATCAACAAAATTCTTTCCTATTATATCTTTATAACCTAAGAACTCATTCTGGCTTACTTGCAGAATATTTAATTCCTTATCTGTTTCTACTCTATAAATTTTCCCTTCCTCTAAGCCATACTTACTCCTTTTTGTATACAAAGCTTTCCCCCAATTTGATTTGTTTAAAAAGTTTCAGGCTTGGAGGAATACGTTCTGCATGTCCTAAAAACAAATAACCAGCAGGCTTGAGCATATTGTAGAAGGTGGATAGTATCTCTCTACGGTGTATCTCATTAAAGTAAATCAGCATATTTCTTGAGAAAATCACGTCAAACTTCCCAAGCCGTTTCATTGTGTGCTTGTCCATTACATTTACAACTTTGAATGAAACAGCTTTCCTCAGCTGGTCAATGACCTGATACTGATTTCCTATTTTCTTGAAGTATTTTTCTTTTATATGCTGGGGTAGTTTGCTAACGCTTCTTTCAGAGTATATACCCTCTTTGGCTTTCCTAATTGCTTCACTGTCTATATCTATTCCAAGTAGCATAAAATCCCTTTTTTTGATGTAATGACCTTCTTCCATTATATAAATGGCAATACTATAGACTTCTTCCCCTGTTGAACAGGGAGCACTGAGAATATTTATAGGCTCAGTTGGAGGGCGAATTTTATCCAGCTCAGGAATTATATACTTAACAAGGGTTTTAAACTGGTATTCTTCCCTGAAAAAATATGTTTCATTTACGGTAACTGCGTTGTATAGCTCCTGTCTGAGGGATTGATTTCTTAATACATCCCTGTAAAAAGTATCAAAATCCTTGTAGTTGTTTTTAGTAATAAGTTCCTTTATTTTTCTTTTGTAGATACTGTTTAACTTATCATCATCAATAAAAATCCCTGTATTTATCTGAATAAAATCCCTTAGTTTTTTTAGCTGTTGCGACGATACCTCCATATAACTAACCTGCCTGTATATAATTTTTTATTATTGTTTTCAGTTCTGGATTTTTTTGCATAACCTCCTCCATCTTCTGTTTATCTGTTATAAATAACTGGATATATTTTGCTATTTCCCTTAAAACTTTTGGATTTTTTTCTTTTGCAGCAAGCTGGAATATACGGTTATCTGTTGTTTTATCAGGACAATACTGTAATGTCTTTATAGCTATTTTACGTAGCTCTGGGCTGTTTTCATCCATAAGGGAAAATATAAAGTCTTTTAGCTCACAGCTGCAACTTTTGAGAAAGTCTATTAAAGGTTCTACAAAAGCAGTTCTTTCTGTTCTTAAAATCTGTCTATATATTTCCTTTTCTTCTTCTCTTTTAGGGCATTTATCAAGTGATAACAGAGCATACTCATACATCTTTCTGTTTATTTTGTTGCTTTTTATGTTTTTAAGTAGATTTTTCAGTAAAAAATAATACTCCTTATGGGTAATCATATAATCAATGGCTGCAAGGGTGCTTTCCTCATCTTTACTCATATCTTCTATAAACACCCTTGCTTCGTCAAACTCTTTAAACCTGTGTATATGGTAAGTATGATTATGCTTTTTGAACATCGGTCTCCATTCCTAATTTTATTAGTTCTTCTAAGATTTCTGGAAATGGTAAAACTTTTGAGGCTCCACCTCGGACATAAGCTTCCTTAGGCATTCCGTAAACTGTTGCTGTTTCTTCGCTTTCTGCTATTGTGTAAGCCCCTGCTTTTCTGAGGGCTACCATACCATCTGCACCATCATCCCCTATTCCTGTAAGAAGAATTGCAATTATATCTTTTGGGTTCATAACTTCTAAAGCTGAGAAAAACATCTCATCTACAGATGGAACGAAAATTCTACCTCTGGCATTTGATACCAGCTTGCATACAATAACATCGTCTTGTCTTCTTCTAAAATGCAGATGATATCCTCCTTTTGCTATTATCATCTTCCCGGGGACAACTTCTTCTCCATTGGAAGCTTCAACAACGGTAAGCTTACTGATGCTGTTTAACCTGTCGGCAAACTTTTTTGTAAAATTCACAGGCATATGTTGAACCACACATATTGGGTAAGGATAGTTCTCTGGAAGTGTTCTTGCTATTTCTTCAATAAGTCTGGGTCCTCCTGTGGAGGCTCCTACCAGAACATATTTATGGTCTTTTTTAGGGATAAAATCTGTTGTGGATATTTCTTTGTGGATTATTTTTGGGGTTTTGTTTCTTCTGTTGGCTATTATTTTGTATTTGGGAACTTTAAGGGCTTCTTCTATTTTTACCTTTATTTCCTCTTCTATTTTCTTAAGGTCTACTCCAAGTTTACCTGGTTTTGTTATATAAGTAAGAGCCCCTAAGTCCAGCGCTTCCAGTGTAATATCTGCATTATCGGTTGCATAGGAGCTAATTATTACCACCCGAGTAGGCTTTTTTTCCATAATTTCTCGCAGGACTTCTATGCCATTTTTACCAGGCATTTCAATATCCAGAGTAATCAGGTCATAATTCTCCTGCTGGATTTTCTGGAGAGCTTCTTCTCCGTCTTTTGCTGTATCTACCTCATATCCTAATTCATGAATTAGATTAGACAGAATTCTCCGAACTAATGCAGAATCATCCACAACAAGTATCCTTTTATTGCGCATTTTCAACCAGCTCTCCTTTTAATCCTCCTGCATTGTATATCCAGTTGGGATTTAAAAAGTTAATAATATCCCCTGTATCTGAAATAAAGGCTCCGTCTATGAAGGAGCTCTCTGAAGATACAGGAATTATTTTTTCTTCGGGGACAGATAGAATATCCTCTATCTCTGATATTATAAGAGCTCCTTCTTTACCGTCCTTCTGGAATATCAATATTTTGGTATTTTCATCAATATCTATTTTCTGATTAAGTGCTGTTTCAAATGAAATCAGGTAGTAGGTTTTTTCTCTAAATGCCATTATTCCTTTTATATAAGGATTTTTAGTTGGACATGTTGAGATTTTTACATCTTCGTAGTTCAGGACTTCCACAATTTCGTCCATTTTTAAAGCAAATCTTTTATTTCCTATTTTTATCAATAGGATTTCTTTTGTATCTTTTCTCTTTGTTTCTTCTTCGTGGTGAACCTCAGATTTCAGGGCATACTGGTCTATCCAGTTGTTTATATGTTTGTTTGCTATAACAGATACAATTTTTCCGTTGTGTATAAAATATCTGTCAAAAATTTCCTCTTTTGTGGAAATGCTTATTTCATTTTCTGGAACTGCAGCAAAATCATTTATTTTATCCACTTCTATACCTAAAATCTTGTTATCTTTGCTCAATAATATAAGGTTTTCCCCTTTTTTCTCATTGATATTAAGCAATTTTCTAAGATTTCCTGTTTTAATAATCATATTTTTTAGAGAATAAACCCTGTTTACCCAGTTTTCTGTTGGAATTTTTGAAGGCTTTAGTTCTTCTATATCCTCCACTTTTTTTACCAGGTCAATGTCAAATCCAATAATTCTGTCTTCTATCTCAGATAGTACAAAAGCTCTTTCTTCCTGTGATAATGTCTTTGCAAAATCCTTTTCTTTTTTCTCAAAAAAGCTTGGTATATTTACCCTTTGCTCAATAAATTTTGGAGTAATCTCCTCTAAAACTGTATCCTGCTCTTTATAAAAGTTTATTATGCTGTTTTCATCTGTTTTTTCTATCTCCTGTATTTTTATTATCTCATCCACAAGAAGTGCATACAGACCTTTTCTGGTTTTTACAACAATGGCTGTTTTTCCGATAGATTGGTTGCAAAAATCACCTTCCATTTCCAGAATTCTGGCTGTGCATATAAGAGGATAAACATTCTCTCCATATCTTGTTATGCCGATTACATAATCAGGCACCATATCAACATCTTTTATAATTTCCACATCAAATATGAGTTTTATATAGTCTGCCTGAATTCCAAATAAACTATCTCCTATGGTGAACTCCAGAACACTCACCTTCATGCTGACACACCTTTAGACAGTTTTTCTGCAACAGCAGAAAGTATATTAACTGCCGTGTCCATTTCTCTCACGGTATTTAGTATGAGTTCTGCTGCCTGTTTCGATTCTGAGGCGTTTTTCAGGGAAAGTTCTGCAGCTTCTTTTATCTGGTCTGCTGCTATTTTTGATTGTTCAAGGGCTACTTTTGTTTCTTCTATAGATTTTTTTAGCTTTTCCATAGTTTCCATAAGCTCTTTAAAGGAGTTTAAATTTTTTCCAAACTCAATTTCTAATTTCTGGAGTTTTTCATTTTCTCTGTCCTGGGTGAGAACTATATTGTTTAGCTC
>JALWLQ010000051.1 GCA_027084095.1 Persephonella sp. | reverse complement strand
TACGGACATCCTAAAGATTTCTTCCAGAAACATATTCTTGAAAAACTTTATGGAACAGATGTTGAGCTTGTTATTCACTCCCCTGAATGTGTAGCCTGTGAACACTTCCATATGGAGTTTAAGGAGAAATAATGATAGATATACTTAGTATCCCTTTTATGCAGAATGCTTTAATAGGAGGTATCCTTCTGGCCATTCTGTTATCCGTTTTATCCCTCTTTATTTACATGAAAAACTGGTCTTTTATTAATGTGGGTATCTCCCATGCAACATTTGGCGGTTTAGCCGCCGGTTTTTATATGGGAATATCCCCAACATTTGTCGGAATTATATTTGCCATTTTAACAGGATTATTTATTGGATATATAAGTAGAAAAGGGAATATCCATGAAGATGTTTCAATAGGTATTTTATTTTCTATGTCCATGGCTCTGGGCGTTATTTTAATAACATTAACACCTAATTACAATTCAGATTTATTTACATTCTTGTTTGGTAATATTCTTACTATAAGCAGAAATGACATTATTTATTTACTACTATTTAGCATCTTTGCCTTGGGCTTTATAGGAATATTTTTCCAGAAATTAATGTTTTGTTGCTACAATGAAGAAATAGCCTATACCAGTGGAATAAATACTGCATTTTATTACTACAGCCTTATTCTAATCATAGCTATTGCAACAGTTTTATCTGTAAAACTGGTCGGTGTTATTCTGGCATCTGCAATGATGATTTTGCCTGCAGCTTTTGCAAACCAGATATTCTGGCATTACAAAAAGATAATTATTTCTTCAATACTGATAAGCATTTTTATGGTAATTGCAGGAATTTTTATATCATTTGAGGCCAATCTCCCTTCAGGGGCAACAATTGTTTTTATATACTCTGTTTCCTTTGGATTAATAATAGCATTAAAAAAATTGATTAAAGGATAAAATGGGATACCCAAGATTTATAGGAAGTGTAGAAGATAACAGATTTTTCATTACAGATGAAGAATTCCATCACGCAAAAGTCAGGCGTGTAAAAGAAGGATTTAAAATAGAAATAAACGACCTACAAGGAAATGTATATTTAGGACAGATTGAAAAAATAGGAAAAAAATCAATTGAAGGAATAATACTTGAAAAAATTCCCCAGCAGGAACCACACTTAAATATTCAGCTATTTCTGGCAATGCCAAACAAACTATCAAAGATAGATGAACTTATAGAACCGATTACGGAACTTGGGGTGGCTGAGCTGATACCTGTAATATCAAAAAATACTGCTGTAAAGCAATCAGATATTATAAAGAAAATCTCTAAATGGGAAAAAATATCTCTTAACTCAATAAAACAATGCAAAAGACTATTCCCTATAAAAATTCATCAACCTGTGTATCCCCATCAGATACAGACAGATGCCAAGATAAAAATAGTTTTTTATGAAAAAGAAGAAAATAGAACTATGAAAGAGTTTTTAAATAAAAAAACAAATTCTGTAGCCATTTATATAGGGTCAGAAGGAGGTATTACCACAGAAGAAATAAAAATCCTCTCAAAAAAAGGTTTTGTGAGTGTATCCCTTGGAGAACTTATATTAAAGATGGAAACAGCCGTTATATCAGCAATATGCCAGACAAATTTTGTTTTTAATTTATAGTATAATTAAAAGTTAAATACTCTATATGAGGTTAGAGATGGGCTTTCCCATTCATAGACCAAGAAGACTTAGAAGAAATGAAAATATAAGAAGACTTGTGAGAGAAACTTATCTCTCCATAGATGACCTTATATATCCACTTTTTATTGAAGAAGGCACAAATATCAAAAAAGAAATCCCATCTATGCCTGGAATTTATAGATGGTCTTTGGACAGAATAAATGAAGAACTTGAAGAAGTGGCAAAATTGGATATTCCAGCTGTTTTATTATTCGGTATCCCAGCACACAAAGATGAAGTCGGTAGCGACACATGGAACGAGGAAGGAATTATACAAAAAGCAATAAGACATATAAAAGAGAACTTCCCCCAGCTTTATGTGATAACAGATGTCTGTTTCTGTGAATATACAGAGCACGGACATTGTGGTGTATTGCATGACCATGATGTAGATAATGATATAACCCTTGAGAATACAAAGAAACAGGTTGTCTCACATGCACAGGCAGGAGCTGATATGGTAGCACCATCAGGAATGATGGATGGTGTTGTTAAAGCAATTAGAGAAGCCTTAGACGGAGCTGGCTTCACAAACATTCCTATAATGGCTTATTCAGCAAAATATGCCTCAGCTTATTATGGACCCTTTAGAGACGCAGCAGAAAGCGCTCCTGCCTTCGGAGATAGAAGAACATACCAGATGGACCCTGCAAACCGAAGAGAAGCACTTAAGGAAGTTTCCTTAGATATAGAGGAAGGGGCTGATATTGTAATGGTAAAGCCTGCTCTTGCTTATTTGGATATTATCAGCGACTTAAAGCAGAACTTTAAAGTTCCTGTTGCAGCTTATAATGTGAGTGGTGAATACTCCATGGTCAAAGCAGCTGGAAAATTAGGCTGGATTGACGAAAATAAAGTAATGCTTGAAACCCTTACCTCAATAAAAAGAGCAGGTGCTGACATTATAATTACTTACCATGCAAAAGAGGTTGCTAAACTGCTTAGAGGTTAAAGAAAATGAGTAAAGACACGATGTTGAAATTTTATATTATTGGATTATCCCTTCTCTCATTAACGGCTTTCTTTTTAGCTATCAACTCATCATCAGATATAAGAGAAGTAAGACAACAATTAACAGAAAAAACAAAACAATTAGAAGAGAAAGAAAAAATAATAAAAGAACTTCAAGCAAAAATAGAAGAAAAAAACAAAAAAATAGAAAAACTTGCAAAAGAAAATATAGTTCTGGCAAAAAAACTCAAGCAGATTGAAGAAAAAATTAAAAAAGCAAATAAAACCCTCAGAAGAAAAGGTATAAAAATAAAGCTTCCACAGGGTGGTATTTATGTATCGCCAGAAACAGGGGAAAACATTTTAGCTTTTGCAAATACAATGGACAAAAGCATAGAGAAACTTTTGAAAACAATGGCTGATGTGCCAATAGGCGTTCCTTTATACGGAAAAATAACATCAAGATTTGGTTATAGAAAAGACCCATTTACACGTAAAAGAGCCTTTCATACAGGTTTAGACCTGAAAGCCAGATATAAACAACCTGTATTTGCTACTGCAAACGGTGTGGTAGAGTATGCAGGCTGGATGAAGGGATATGGAAAGATAGTTATTATTAGACATAAATATGGATTTAAAACTTACTATGGCCACTTATCAAAAATAAGGGTGAAAAAAGGCCAGTATGTTAAAGTAGGAAGTGTCATCGGATATGCAGGTAATACAGGAAGGTCAACAGGAACACATCTGCATTATGAAATTAGAAGATACGGAGCTTTAATAAATCCCCTTAGACTAATGTATCTTAACAGGACAAACTCATTCTGATGGAAACCTCAAAAAAACTTGTCTTAATAGACGGTTCTTCGTATCTATATCGGGCATTTTACGCCCTTCCTCCATTGACAAGTCCTAAAGGTTTCCCTACAGGAGCCATTTATGGCTTTATCAGAATGCTTTCAAAACTTATGAATGAACTTAACCCACAATACATAGCTGTTGCCTTTGATTTACCTGGAAAAACATTTAGACATGAAGAATACAAAGAATATAAAGCAACCCGAAAAGAAACTCCCGATGACCTGAAAAAACAAATTCCTGTATTAAAAGAAATCCTGAAACTATGGGGGATTAAAATCATAGAAATTCCCGGATATGAGGCTGATGATATTATTGCAACCCTTGCAAAAAAAGGAAAAGAAAAAGGGTTTGAAGTAATTGTAGTAACTCCAGATAAAGATATGATGCAACTTGTAGAAGATGGTATTTATATTTTAAATCCAGTGACAGAAGAATTATTTGACAGAGAAAAAGTAAAGAAAAAATACGGAGTTTATCCGGAACAGTTTGTTGATTATCTGGCAATAATTGGGGACACAGTAGATAATATTACTGGAGTTCACGGGGTAGGACCTAAAACAGCCCAGAAATTACTTGAAGAATTCGGAAATATAGAGAACATACTGCAAAATCTGGATAAATTAAAACCCAGAATTCAGGAAGCTTTTAACGAAGCAAAAGACAGACTTGAACAAAACAGATTTTTAGTTAAATTAAAGTCTGATATAAATTTAGAAATTGATATTGAAGACCTGAAGAAAGGAAAAGCTGACTTAATAGCTTTGAAAAACAAATTTGAAGAATTAGGATTTAAATCATTATTAAAGGAGATAAATAGGACGAAAATAGTAGAAAAGGTAGGGGAACAAAAAAGCTTATTTTAAGAAGAGAAAAATGAAAAAAATAACTGAAGAAGAGATTATAAAAAGACTTAAGAAACACTTTCCTGAGCCATGGATTGATTTAAAATTTGAAAATCCATTTCAGTTGCTTGTGGCAACTATTCTCGCCGCACAAGCAACAGACAAAAAAGTAAACGAAGTCACAGAAATATTTTTCAAAAAATATCCAGACCCTAAATCAATAGCAGATGCCCCCCTAAAACAGATAGAAGAAGATATCAAACAGATAAACTTCTATAAACGAAAAGCCAAACTTCTTAAAGAGTGCTGCACTGTGCTGGTTAAAAAGTTTAATGGCATAGTTCCAGACACACTGGAAGATTTAGTTAAACTTCCTGGAGTTGGTAGAAAAACGGCAAGTGTCATTCTTGTTAATGCATTCAACAAGCCAGCAATAGTAGTTGATACCCACGTTAAAAGAGTGAGCCAAAGGCTTGGTTTAACCAAATCAAATAATCCAGACAAAATAGAAAAAGACCTTGCTAATTTCTTCTCAAAAGAAAACTGGGTATATATTTCAAAAGCCCTTGTTCTTTTTGGAAGATACATTTGTAAAGCTAAAAAACCTGAGTGTAAAAAGTGTTATTTGGTTGATATCTGTCCGTATGAGAATAAAAATCTCTGAGGTGGCAAAAATGGAAAAAGTGGTTCCAGCGATTGAAAGACTAAAAAGAGAAGAAGGGGAAATCTTACTGGTCACCCATCATAATCCCGATGGAGACGGTATAGGTAGCATGCTTGCTTTATACCAATTCCTAAAAAAACAGGGAAAAAACGTTAGAATGGCAATGAAAGATGACCTTCCTCAAGTATACGATTTTTTACCTTACGCAGATAAAATAGAAAAACTTCCTATAAACCACAAATTTAATCTTGCAGTTATCTTGGATGCAGCAGGAATGTATAGAGCTGA
This sequence comes from Persephonella sp., assembly GCA_027084095.1. GTDB lineage: Bacteria > Aquificota > Aquificia > Aquificales > Hydrogenothermaceae > Persephonella_A. The sequence continues at coordinate 379 of JALWLQ010000051.1, read as the reverse complement.
TGCTCCTGTTTATGCAGACGAATATCTACGAATAGACCACCATATTGGTGGAGTATTTGAAAGTGTAAATGATTACGTAGACCCTTACGCCCCTTCTACAACAACTGTAGTAGGAAGGCTTCTCAAGGCATGGGATGAAAACCTAATTGACAAAGATATTGCAACCTGCCTGTATACTGGACTTATTACCGATACAGGTTCATTTAAGCATAACATAGTAAATGAGGAGGCTTTTGATTTTGCAAAATATCTGGTAGAAAAAGGAGTAGACCCTTCTTACGTTTCTTCAATGGTATTTGAAAGGAACAAGCCCCAAACTCTTCAACTTCTAAACAAGGTTCTTTCCACCTTAAAAATGTATGAAGGCGGTAAAATAGCA
>JALWLQ010000050.1 GCA_027084095.1 Persephonella sp. | reverse complement strand
TTGACAAAGTAATAAAAAGAGCAAAAGACAAAAAGAAAAAAAGAGGTCTTATCTGGCACACTCAAGGAAGCGGTAAAACATACACAATGATAACAGCAGCAAAATTAATTTTAGAAAATCCCCAGTTTGAAAACCCAACAGTTATAATGCTTGTTGATAGAAATGAGTTAGAACAGCAGTTGTTTAATAATCTTTCCTCTGTTGGAGTTGAAAATCTCAGGGTTGCACTCTCTAAAAAAGACCTCCAAAAACTGCTTATTGATGATTATAGAGGTTTAATTGTTTCAACAATTCATAAGTTTCATCTTATGCCCTCGGGCATAAATAAAAGAAAAAATATTTTTATTTTTATAGATGAAGCACACAGAACAACAGAAGGAGACTTGGGAACTTATCTAATGTCAGCCCTTCCAAATGCGACAATAATAGGATTTACAGGAACACCAAGAGACAAAACAAAACACGGAAAAGGAACTTTTATAATATTTGGAAAAGATGACCCACCTTATGGATATTTAGACAAATACAGTATTTTAGAGTCCATAGAAGACGGAACAACTTTAAAAATAAATTATGCCCTTGCAGAAAACTCTTTACTTCCTGATAAAGAAACTCTTGAAAAAGAGTTTTTAAACCTTAAAGAGATTGAAGGTGTTAGCGATATAGAAATTCTAAACAGGGCATTACAAAAATCAGCAACACTAAGAAATTTTCTAAAGAATAAAGATAGAATAGACAAAATAACCCAATATATAGCAAAGCATTTCAAAGAAAATGTTGAGCCTATGGGATATAAGGCATTTATAGTCGCAGTTGACAGAGAAGCATGTGCCATATATAAAGAGGCTTTAGACCAATACCTGCCTCCTGAATACTCAGAGGTTATTATAAGTAAATCACACAACGACCCACCACAGCTGAAAAAATACCATTACACAGAGGAAGAAGAAAAACAAATAAGGAAAAAATTTAAAGAAGAAAAGAACCCAAAAATCTTGATAGTTACAGAAAAGCTTTTAACAGGATTTGATGCCCCCATTTTATACGCAATGTATCTTGACAAACCAATGAGAGACCATGTCTTGCTTCAGGCAATAGCAAGGGTAAATAGACCGTATGAAGACGAAAACGGAAGAAAAAAACCGTCAGGATTAATAATTGATTTTGTTGGGATATTAGATAACCTTGAAAAGGCTCTGGCATTTGACAGTAGTGATATAGAAGGGGTCTTAACAGATTTAGAGGTTTTAAAAGGGTATCTAAAAGACCTGATAGAAGAAGGAAGAATAAAATATTTATCAATTCTAAAAGGTAAAACAGAAGATAAAGCTGTTGAAGAAGTATTAAACTATTTCAAAGATGAAGAAAAAAGGCATAACTTTTATCAGTTTTACGAAGAATTAAAATCAATATACGAAATACTCACGCCAGACACATTTCTAAGACCATATATTCAAGATTTTGCAATTTATACGAGAATTTACAATATAGTAAAGCAGGCTTACGAAGATATAGACATAGGAAAAAGATTATTACAAAAAGAACTAAGCGAAAAGATAAAAAATATTATAAAAGAAACAAAGGTTGATACAGTAATAAAAGAAGAGCTTGAAATAGTTCAGATAGATGAGAATACCTTAAAAACAATTTTAAACAGTAAATCATCAGAAACAGAAAAAGTATTTAATCTACTAAAAAGTATAGAACTTACGATAAAAGAAAATATACAAAAGGAGCCATATCTTATATCTTTGGCTGAAAGAGTGGAAAATCTGGCAAAAGAGTACCAGAATAATCAAAAAACCACCAAAGAAATGATTGAAGAATTAAAAAAATTATCAGAAGAAATCATAAAAATGAGAAAAGAACTAAAATCTTTAGGATTATCCCTTGAAACATTTACAGTTTACTGGATTTTAAAACAGGAAGGAGCCACCGAAGCATTAAAACTAAAAGATGAAATACAAAAAATATTTGATGAACACAAACTATGGAAAACAAACAGTAAAGAAAATAATAGGCTCAAAATAGAGCTTACAAAACTTTTTATAAAACTTCTGGGAAAAGAAAGAATAAAAGAAATTCCCCAAATAATAAATAAAATTTTAAACATACTAAGGTAGTGATGATATCAAAAGAAGAGTTTAGAAAACAGGTTATAAAATGGGCTGATAAAATAGGGGTAGAACCAAAAGAAATTCAAATTAGAAAAATGAAAAACAAATGGGCAAGCTGCTCATCAAAAGGAAGGCTTACATTTTCACATGATTTATTATTTCAACCGGAAGATTTTAGAAATGAAGTTATAGTTCACGAATTACTCCATCTAAAATATCCAACCCATAACAAGATGTTCAAAATACTGTTAAATATATATCTTAATCAGAAATAAGTAATGATTGACTTCTCTTTCAGGTTATTGAGAAGTTCTTTTAGGGGTTTCTTTAAAACAGGATGTATAAATTCAGGTTCTAAGTCGCAAAGGGGTTTCAGGACAAAATCCCTTTCATGAATACGGGGATGAGGGATAATCAGGTTTTCTTTTTCTAAAACAAGATTTCCATAAAACAGTATGTCAATATCTATCTCTCTGGGACCCCATCTAAATCTCTTTTTTCTGCCTATTTGTTTTTCTATATGTTTTACAAAACCTAACAGTTCTTCAGGAGATAAATCTGTATATCCAGATATGGCTGTATTTAAAAAGTCAGGTTGGTTTTCATAGCCTACAGCCTTTGATTTGTAAATGTGTGCCTGTTTTATATCTTTAATTTCTTTAGATAAAAATTCTATTGCTTGATTTATATTTTTCTGTCTATTGCCGATATTTGAACCTAAAGCAAGGAATATTTTTTCCAAATAACCACCTTAAATGATAAAATCTTTAGTTATGTATTTTATTTTAGCAGTTTTATTACTTATACAGACGGCTTTCACAGATGATTTTGATGCTCTTCTGAATGATGCACTTACACAGGCTGAGCAGGAGAGCTTGGACAGGGATTATGTTATTGCCTTAAGGTCTTTTAATGATGGATTATATCAGATGGCTATACATCACGGTATTAAAGCTTTAAAAAATATCAGTTCAGACATCCATAAGAAAGAAGACCTTGTTTATATGCTTACAATTGCCTATGCAAAGACAAAGCAGAAAAAGAGATTGCTTAATATATTTGACAGATATATAAACTCTCGGTTTTCCACAGATACAAAAATGAGGATTTTTGTTGTAGTAAATAACTACTTTATAGATAAAGGTTCATATAAAGTTAGCCGGTATTTAAAGAAAAAAGCAGCAAAGCTACTTAAGATACAAAAACCTGTTTACGATATAACCACTCCAGAGTATCAGAGATTTGACCCTGGAATTAATATTTTCAAATTACAGGATGATAATCTTATAGGATGGAATGAGCTTTACATTTCAAAGGAAAATACAACACTTATAGAAATTGCTAAAAAACTTGACCTTGGATATGATGAACTAAGAATTGCCAATCCTCATATTGACCCCTTTGATGTTCAAAAGGGAATGGCAGTTTTTATCCCAAGAAGGAGACTGCTACCTGAACAAAATTTTGAATTTGGAACAATTTATATAAATCTTTCAGAAAAAAGGCTTTATTATCCTCTCATAATAGATGGTGATGCTTATGTTATAACATTTCCTGTTGGAATTGGAGTTGATGATAAAAAATCTCCTGTTGGGGAATTCAAAATCACTCAGAAAAAAGAACATCCAGAATGGGTTGTTCCAAAATCTATTAGAGAAGAAAATCCTGATTTACCTCCTGTGGTTCCTCCAGGACCCAATAATCCTCTTGGTGTAAGGGCTATGAGATTAGGTCATACAGATTACTTGCTCCATGGAACAAGTAAAAAGTTTGGTATAGGAATGAAGGTAAGTCATGGATGTATAAGAATGTATAATAGCGATGTAATAAGGCTATTTGATATTGTTCCAAAAGGAACAAAAGTTGTTATAACTGAAAAAAATTACAAAATTTATAAAAATAACAATGTTTATGTTGAAATATTTGATATAAACAATGACGACAAAGACCAGATATTGAGAATATTAAGAGAAAAAGGTGCTATTATATCAGCCCACCTTATAGAATTTTATGGAAAAGAAAAAAGGGGATATGCAATCCCCCTTTTACCTTGAATTATTTAGAAAGAGATTTTCTCATTACTCTTTCAATGTTTTCAGAAATTCTGTCTAATTTACCCTCAAGTGCATCAACTCTCTGGCTGAGATTTTGGATAGCAGAAGAGTTCTCTTGAATTTGGCTTTTCATAGTTGCATGTTCTTCTGCTATAGAGTTAACTTTTCCTTCAAGGTCTCCAAGTTTAGCCTTGATATCTGCATCTCCTTGCTCAAGGCTGTTAACTTTTCCTTCCAGAGCTTGAAGTTTTTCCAGAATTTTTGCATCTTGCTCATCCACATAAGATTTAGATGCACAACCAGTAAGAACTGCAGCAGAAAGACCTAAAACAGCACCTACTTTTAAAGCTTTTCCAAACATAATCTAACCTCCCTGAATATGTATTTTAGAATTATCTTAATAGTTAATTGTTTAAAGGTCAAATCAATTACAGCCTAATTATTTTTATTTGCTAATATTCAGATATTACTATATAATTAAAACAATAACCCTCCTCATAATCTTTACCGAACCTGCTACCTGAGGTACCATTATGGTACCTCATTTTTATTTCGGAGAAAAAATGGAAAATCTTAGAGATAAAGCACTAAAAATAAAATGGTTTATTTTAGACGTTGATGGTGTTTTGACAGATGGCAAGATAATATACGATACTCAAGGAAAGGAATTAAAGCAATTTAATGTAAAAGATGGTCTTGGAATAAATCTTCTCCATAGGGCTGGTGTTAAAACTGCAATTATAACCAGTCGTAATTCATCAATAGTAGAAAAAAGAGCCTCAGAACTGGGAATAACAGAGGTTATCCAGAATGCAAAAAATAAGCTGGAGGCATATATATATCTAAAAGAAAAATTTAATATTACAGATGAAGAAATTCTTTATGTTGGGGATGATTTAGTTGATATTCCTATTTTAAAAAGGGTAGGTTTTCCTGTCTGCGTAAAAGATGCAGTAAATGAGCTTAAGGATTTGGTTGTTTATGTAACCAGAAAAAAAGGCGGAGAGGGAGCTGTAAGAGAAATAGCAGAGCTGATTTTAAAATTACAGGGAAAATATGAAGAGGTAATAAAGGATTATTACAGGTAAGAATATGGAAAAAGATAGAGAAAAATGGAATAAAAAATATGAAACTGAAGAATATCCGTGGGAAAAACCCTCTGAAATAGTGGAAAAGTTTTATACTCTTGCTAAAAATAAAGGAAAAGTCCTTGATTTAGCCTGTGGATTAGGAAGAAATTCCATTTTCCTTGCTAAAAAAGGTTTTAAAGTAGATGCAGTTGATATATCTGATGTAGCTTTACAAAAACTAAAAGAAAAAGAACCACAAGTAAATACTATAAATGCTGACCTTGATACATATAATATTCCTGAAAATACCTATGACCTTATTATAAATATTAATTATTTAAACAGAAGACTTGTTCCACAGATAAAAGAAGCCTTAAAAAAAGATGGTCTTATAATTTTTGAAACATTTACTTTATCTGAAGATAAGGACATTATGCAGCCTAAAAACAAAGATTATCTTCTTAGACCTAATGAGCTTTTAAGACTTTTTTCTGACCTTTATATA
>JALWLQ010000049.1 GCA_027084095.1 Persephonella sp. | reverse complement strand
GTTAAAGAAGTTTTTGCAGAGTTTGCAGAAATTACAGGAAAACATTATGACTTTATAGAGGAATACAAAACAGAAGATGCAGAATATATCGGAATATCAATGGGTTCATCTTTTGGAACACTGAAGGATGCTGTTGATAGATTAAGAGAGCAGGGTAAAAAAGTTGGAGCTATTAAAATAAGACTCTACAGACCTTTCCCAGCTAAAGAAATAGCTCAAGCACTTTCTAAAGCTAAAGGAGTTGTTGTTTTAGACAGAGCAGACTCTTTTGATGGAATAGGTGGGCCATTATTCAAAGATATAGTTACCTCTCTTATGTGGACAGAAAACAAACCTTTTGTTCATAACTTCATTTATGGACTTGGTGGAAGGGAAATCCATGAAGAAGAATTTATGAGAGCATTTGATAGACTTGAACGCCTTGAAAAAGGCATTGATACAAGAGACAGCTTTGTAGAATACTTACAAGTGAGGGAGTAATCATGGCAAAAAAGAGACCTATAGCATTATTATCAGAGTTAGCTTCTCATAGAGAAACTTTTGGCGACCAGATGCCACTTGCACCTGGTCATAGAATGTGTATCGGTTGTGGAATTCCACCAATTGTTAATGAAATCTTACTTGCAATAAACGAGCCTGTTATTGTTGCAAACGCAACAGGGTGTCTGGAAGTTACAACAGGTGTTTATCCTGTAACAGCATGGAACGTGCCATGGATACACGTAAACTTCCAATCTACAGCAACTGTTGCCGCAGGTGTTGAGGCTGCATATAAAGTTCTAAAGAAGAAAGGAGTTATTCCTGAAGATAAAAAAGTTCATGTTGTTGCTTTCGGTGGAGATGGTGGTTCTTATGATATTGGATTTCAGGCTTTATCTGCTACAGCTGAAAGAGGACATGATGTTCTTTACGTTTGTTATAACAACGAAGGATATCAAAACACAGGATATCAAAGGTCTTCTGCTACACCAATAGGTGCTTACACAAAAACAACACCTGTAGGAAAAGCACATATCGGTAAAGAAGAACCAAGAAAAGACCTTACAATGATTATGGCTGCTCACGGAATTCCTTATGTTGCACAGGCTTCTCCACACATATTCAGAGACCTTACAAAGAAAACTAAAAAAGCAATGTCAATGCCAGGATTTAAGTTTATAAATGTTCTGGAGCCTTGTACACTTTCTTGGAGATTTGCTCCAGAGGATACAATGAGACTTGCTAAACTGGCTGTTGAAACAAGATACTGGCCTGTTTACGAAGTAATAGATGGAAAATACTGGAAAGTAAATATAAAACCTAAAAAACCAAAACCAATTGAAGAATACATTGCAGCACAACCAAGATGGAAACACGTTCTTAAATATCCGGAGGTTCTGGAAAGAATTCAAAAGGAAGTTGATGAAAAGTGGAACCTTCTCCTTCACCTTGAAGAGATGTCCAAAAAACTGGCAGAAGAAGAAGGTATTGACTACGAAGAATTATTCAAAGTTCCAGAAGACTAAAATAAAGGGGGCGAAAGCCCCCTTGTATTACTCATAAGGAGTATATTTACTACTCATAAATCTGGCAGCTGTTTTGTTCAGGATATCAATCATCTCACTTTTTACCTGTCTTAAAAATTTTTCAAATTTTTTGTCTTCAGGAGCATAAATCTTTCCCAGTTCCATAACATCCTCTACCATAATAACAACATTATTTCCGTCTACAAATATAGCCATTTTACATGGGATAATGACACCGATAGGTTTAAAATACTCAACGCCTTTTTTTAGATATTTAGCTTTACAAAGCAGATGAGTTTTGTAAGGAGTTTTAGATTTTACAGTCTTGTCCACATTAATTGTATGAATTACATCCCATCCGTGATTGATGATTTCTTCCTGTAATTTGGCATTTATCACCTTAAAGGAACCCTTTTTTATCACCACATAGTAATAGCCCTTTTCATACTGGACAAAGTCCTCATAGGCGTAGCTAAAACCAATTAAAAACGCTATAGTTAGCATAATTGTTTTCATAATAATCACCCCCTTATATTTTTATGTTAAATATAAAAATATAATTAATTATTGTCTATATAGAAGATATATTTATGAAATCAGAGTTAAATGGCATATAATATCTATTTCTGGTTAAGGAGGAATTATGTCAGATAGGATAAATATTTTAAAAAAGGCTTTAGAAAAAGACCCAGATAATCCTCTTGGTTTATATGGACTGGCAGTAGAACTTTTTAAGGAAAAAAGATATGATGAGGCAATTTTATACCTGAAAAGATATCTTGATATCCATGAGGATGAAGGTTCTGCATATAGACTTTTGGCACAATCTTATCTGAATATTGGGGATATTGAGAAGGCAATAGAGTATTACCAGAAAGGTATTGAACAGGCTAAAAAATTCAATCATAACTCTATGGTTGAAGAGTTTAAGGCTGAGATAGAAAATCTAAAAAGTATACTTTAGGGGAAGTTTTGAGAATACTGGTAATCAGATTTTCTTCACTGGGAGATGTGATATTAGCCAGTAGCATTCTTAATCCTCTTTATGAAGCTGGTTATACTGTTGATTTCCTTACACTTAAACCTTTTGCATCTTTATTTGAGAAGGATTACAGGATTAACAAAGTTGTAGCTCCTGAAAAAGAAAATCTAAAATCAATTCTCCAGATTAAACAATTTGCTTCTTCTCTTGAAAACTATGATGTAGTTATTGATATCCATAGAAATCTAAGGTCTTTTTTGTTAACTAAGTTCTTAAATACCAAAGTTTTAAAATATCCAAAGAATGCATTAAAAAGAAGGGCTTACACGAACCCATTTTTAAGAAAATTCATAAAAGATGAATTTAATGTTTTGCAGGCTTACAACCAGCCTTTGAAGGAACTGGGTATAAATCTATCAGAAATACCAAAACCTGAAATTATTTTAACTTCTGAAGAAAAAGAGACAGTAAAAAAATTACTTCCTGAAAATTTTATCGTCATAGGAGCAGGAGCAAGATATCTAAACAAAGCATATCCTTACTATGACAAAGTGGTAAAACTACTGGAGCAAAAAGGATTTAATATTGTTTTAATTGGTAGCAAGGAAGATAAAGAAAGAGATTTTAGCATTTATCCTGAAAATACCATTGATTTAAGGGGAAAGCTTTCCCTTAGAGAAAGTCTTGCACTTATTTCCCATGCAAAACTTACCATTAGCAATGATAGTGCAGTGGCTCACATGTCAAGAGCTGTTAAAGTCCCTGTCCTTATGATTTATGGTGCTACCCATCCATATTTTGGTTTTGCTCCTTTAAAAGAAGAAGGGGATTATATATGCTTTAACCTTCCCTGTCAGCCCTGTGATATACACGGAAAGAAAAAATGCAAACTTGAAACAGTAGATTGTCTTACCAGCATAGCCCCTTCTGAAATTACAGAAAAAGCCCTGAAGCTAATTAAGTTATAATAATTACTAAAAATTTTTGGGAGCCGATATGGAGAAGAAAAAACTTCCCCTTGAGCAAGATGTTGATATTGAATTTGAATACAAAGTCTATATGTTCCTTGATTTTGTAAGAAAAAATATAAAGCTTTTCATTGCAGGTATAATTTTGATAATCTTACTGATAGTTGCATTTTTTTATTACAGACACCATCAGCAAGAAATACTCAATAAATCATCATCAATAGCCTATCAGATAAGCAAACTTTATCAGAATAAAAAATATCAAGAAGCAGAAAAACTTATAAATAAAATGAAAAAAGAGTATCCAAATTCCCCTTTTGTGAAAGTAGCTATTGCTTATGACCTTCTTATCAAAAAAGACCAGAACAAAATAACCCCAGATGATATCAACAAACTACAGGTAAGGCTTAATTCACAGCAGCTTAATGCAGGGCTTACAGAGTATAAAGGATACCTGTATTACAAAAACAAAGAATATGGCAAAACATTAAACACCATAAAAACAATAGACCAGAGATATTATAACTATATTTCAGCACTTACTCTTAAGGCCTTTACACTACAAAAAACAGGAAACTCTTCTGAAGCAAAAAATGTATTTAATGAAATTCTCCAGCTTTCAAAATATGACTACTTCAAACTTTTAGCAAAAGAAAATCTTTAAGGAGGATTTAGATGGAAAAAAAAGAAAAACTATATGAAGGAAAGGCAAAAATAATATATGCTACAGATGAACCTGATAAGGTGGTGGCTTATTACAAGGATGCTGCCACTGCTTTTGATGCCATTAAAAAAGCCACAATTAAAGGGAAAGGCGTCCTTAACAACACAATTGCTTCATTTTTCTTTAAACTCCTAAATGAAAAAGGCATTCCCACCCACTTTATAAAACAGCTTTCAGACAGGGAAATGCTTATATACAGAGTAGAAATCATACCTGTTGAGGTTGTGGTCAGGAATATCGCAGCCGGCAGTATAGTAAAAAGACTTGGTATCCCTGAAAAGACAGAATTTAATCCTCCTCTGGTGGAGTTTTATCTGAAAAATGATGAACTCCATGACCCTATAATCTGCGAACAGCATATATATGCCATGAACCTTGCTAAACCTGAGGAAGTTCAAAAAATGAAAGAGCTTGCCCTGAAGGTGAACGAAATCCTCAAAGAATTTATGGCAAAGCAGGGTGTAATACTTGTTGATTTTAAACTGGAGTTTGGAAGAAAAGATGGTGAGATAGTTCTTGCGGATGAGATATCACCTGATACATGCAGGTTCTGGGATGCAAAAACAGGAGAAAGCCTTGATAAAGACAGATTTAGATTTGACCTTGGAGACCTTATAGAAGGATACAAAAAAATACTTGAAAAGATAGAAGGAGAAAAGAAAGATGCTTGAAGTTAGAAAAGCAGTTATTCCTGTTGCAGGATTTGGAACACGATTTTTACCTGCTACAAAAGCAACTCCAAAGGAAATGATGCCTATTGTGGACAAACCTATCATCCAGTATATAGTTGAGGAAGCTGTTGCCTCAGGCATTGATACAATAATCTTTGTTACAGGAAGACACAAAAGGGCGATAGAAGACCATTTTGATTATGCACCAGACCTTGAGGAAGCTCTTGAAAGGGCAGGAAAGGAAGAACTGGTTCAGCTTGTTAGAGAGGTATCAAACCTTGCAAATTTCATATATATCAGACAAAAAGAGCAGCTTGGTCTTGGACATGCCATACTTACAGCTGAACCGGCTATAGGAAATGAGCCATTTGCCGTTTTACTTGGAGATGAATTAATAATAAATCATGAATACCCGGGATTAAAACAATTGATAGATGTTTATAGAAAATTTGGTAAATCTGTTATAGGGACAACAGAAGTTCCCAAAGAAGAAACATACAAATACGGGATAGTGGAAGGAACATTTATAGAAGAAAATATAAGACTGGTTAATTATCTTGTGGAAAAACCAGAACCAGAAGAAGCCCCATCCACATCTGCAATTATCGGTAGATATATCCTTACCCCAAATATATTTGATGCTTTAAAAAGAACACCGTTTGGAAAAGGCGGTGAACTCCAGCTTACAGATGCCCTGATGACCCTGAGAAAAGATGAAGTTATTTACTCAAAGGATATAGAAGGAATAAGACACGACACAGGTAATAAATTTGGATATATAAAAGCTATTGTTGATTTTGCTCTGGAAAGGGAAGATACAAAGGACTTCGTCAAAGAGTTAATACTTCAAAAGGCAAAAGAGCTTGAAGGATAAAGGATTTAGAACCAAAAAAAAATTTGGACAACATCTTTTAATAGCATCAGGGGTAATACAAAAAATAGTAGATGAGATAGATGTCCAG
>JALWLQ010000048.1 GCA_027084095.1 Persephonella sp. | reverse complement strand
TCTATAAATGGTCTATGTTTTACTGCTACAACTATCGCATCATAAGGGGCTTCTTTTTTTATATTGTCTAATAACTCTATTCCGTATTCTTCTTTTACTTCTTCTGGATATGCAAATGGGTCATGTATGTAAACATTGATTCCGTATTCTTTTAGCTCCTTGTAAACATCTATAACCTTTGTATTTCTTATGTCTGATATGTTTTCTTTGAAGGTTAGTCCTAATATCAGGACTTTACTTCCTTGTACCGCTTTACCTGCTTTTATAAGGTTTTTTACTGTATTTTCTGCCACGAACTTACCCATATAATCGTTTATTCTTCTGCCTGCAAGAATAACCTCTGGATGATATCCTATTGCTTCGGCCTTAAAAGTTAAGTAATAAGGATCTACGCCAATACAATGTCCTCCTACCAACCCTGGTTCAAATCTTAAAAAGTTCCATTTTGTTGCTGCTGCTTCCAATACTGCTTTTGTATCTATTCCCATTTTATTAAAAATTACTGATAGTTCATTCATAAGAGCAATATTGAGGTCCCTCTGGGTGTTCTCTATTACCTTCGCGGCCTCTGCTGTCTTTATATCTGGTGCTTTATGTATCCCTGCTGTGATTACAGAACCATATAACTGTGCCAAAAATTCTGTAACTTCAGGTGTATCTCCTGCAACTACCTTTTTTATCTTATCTATCGTATGAAGTTTATCCCCTGGATTTACTCTTTCTGGAGAATATCCCACATTGAAATCTTTTTTCCATGTTAAGCCACTTTCTTTTTCAAGAAGGGGAACACATTCTTCTTCTGTCAATCCTGGATACACTGTAGACTCGTAAACTATTATAGAGCCTTTTTGCATATATTTACCAACTGTCTCCGAAGCTGATTTTATAGGCCTCAGGTCTGGTATCCTATGCACATCTATAGGTGTTGGAACTGTAATAATAATGATATTAGCTTCTGATATTTTCTTTGGATTATCTGTAAATTCTATTGTGGAATTCTTTAATTTTTCTGCCTCTACTTCTCTCGTTCTATCATAACCTTCTTTTAATTCCTTTATTCTCTCTGGATTTATATCAAATCCTATTACGTTAAACTTCTGGTCTAATAAAACTGCTAATGGTAATCCTACATATCCAAGCCCTATTACGGCTATTTTCTTTTTATTTCCTTTCTCAAATTCTGTGATTTCCAATTCCCACCCATTCATTTTTTGATTATATTTTACAATATTTACTCGCCAAATACTACAAGGAATTTGTAAAGTTTATAATATTTTGAAAGCTTTGAAATTTCAGGAGTATACTCATCGAAATTTAGGGAGTATATTCCTTAATTTTAAGCTTTAGCCGTTTCTGAAAATATCACGTGTATATACTTTGTGTTTTACGTCGTCAAGCTCTTCTGAATATCTGTTTGCTATTATTAGGTCTGGGATTTTCTTGAATTCCTGAAGGTCATTTATTACTTTAAATTCCATAAAGGTATCTTCTTTGATTAATGGCTCGTATATGACAACTTCTACATCCTTTGCTCTGAGATACTCAATTATGTCTATAACTGCAGCTTCTCTGAAATTATCAGAATTAGATTTCATTGTAAGTCTGTAAACACCTACAATTTTAGGATTTCTTTTAAGAATTTGTTCAGCTATGAAATACTTCCTTGCTATATTTGACTCAACGGTGGCTTTTATAAGAAAATGGGGAATATTCTTTTCCATATAGTTGGCAAGAAGCTGTTTTGTATCTTTAGGTAAGCAGTATCCTCCATAGCCAAATGATGGGTTGTTGTAATGCATTCCTATTCTTGGGTCTAAACATACGCCTCTTATGATTTCTTCTGCGTTTAAGTCATGGCTTTCTGCGAAAGTGTCAAGTTCATTAAAAAATGCCACTCTCATTGCAAGATATGTATTTGCAAAGAGTTTTATGCTTTCTGCCTCTGTTGAGCCGGTAAATAGAACAGGAACGTCTTTTTTCTTTGCTCCCTGTAAAAGCAACTCTGCAAACTTCCTTGCCCTTTCAGATTTTTCTCCAACAACTATTCTGGATGGATAAAGGTTGTCGTATAAGGCTTTACCTTCTCTGAGAAATTCTGGGGAAAAAATAATATTATCTATGCCAAATTTTTTCTTGATTTCATCAGTGTATCCTACCGGAATTGTGGATTTTATTACCATAGTGGTATCTGGATTTATCTGGAGAACCTCTTTTATTACTGCTTCTATTGATTTTGTGTTGAAGTAATTTGTTATCGGGTCATAGTCTGTTGGAGTAGCTATTATTACAAATTCTGCATCTTTATAGGCTTCTTCTGGGTCAAGGGTGGCTTTGAGGTTTAACGGTTTATTTTTTAGATACTCTTCTATATCTTTATCTATAATAGGGGAAACTTTTTTATTTATGAGCTCTACTTTTTTTTGGTCTATGTCCTTTACTACAACCTCGTTGTGCTGGGCAAGTAAGATTGCATTTGAAAGACCTACATATCCTGCACCTGCAACTGCTATTTTCAGCTTAAAAACCTCCTATAAAGTTTAGGATACTAATTTTACTTTATTTTTTTCTTTACATTCAAACATGCCGAAACATTCTCAACTGTTATTTTTTCTTTTCTAATAAGGTTTGAAGTTTTGCAAAAGGAGACATTTCTCTTTTTAGTTTTTTCTCACAATCGCAAGGGTTCTCATTTTTGTTTGCACCACATACAGGACAGATACCCTGGCAATTTTCATCACATAGAGCTTTCATAGGAGTTTGAACGAGGATTTCTTCTCTTAAAAGTTCAGACACATTAAATTTTTCTTCGTCTTCAAGATATCTTGCTATAAGGTCATCTTCGTGAAGTTCGCCACCTTTTAATTTTTTCTTTGATAAGAAAATATTGCTTGTTCCTTCTAAATCCATATTAAATGGTTCAAGACATCTATCACATTCCCGTTGAATATCACTTTTTATAGATAAGGATACAAGATAACCATCTTTTTCTTTAAAGATAAACATATGTACTTTTACGTCTTTTTCTTTTGAGGAATATTCTTCAGGTAAATCTAAGCTATCAAATGGAACAGAAAAATCTCTTTCAATAAAATCTTCATTCTTAAGCTCATTTTTTAAATTTATAAATAGCTCAGACACTTGTCTCACCTCTTTATACAAATTTTTTCGGCATTAATTTATGCTTTAATAATTTTATTGCAATAGTAAAGAAAATAAAGTGAAAAAAAATTCTGGTTTTGGTTTACTTAAGGAAGAATTATAAATCCTTACAATTATGATATCATAGTATTTATGATATTAAGCGACAGAAAAATTAAAGAACTTTTGGATAAGAAAGAGCTTGTTATAGAGCCTCTTGATGAAGTTCAGATACAGCCTTCTTCGGTAGATTTAAGACTGGGAAATGAATTCCTTATCTATCCAGAAGAAATAGAAATTCTTGATGTAAAAAATCCAGACCTTGGAAATCAGTTAAAAAAAGTTGTTGCAGATGAAGAAGGTTTTGTAATACAGCCTAAACATTTTATACTTGCAACAACCCGTGAGTATATAAAACTTCCGGATTATTTAACTGCTTTTGTTGAGGGAAGGTCTTCGTTAGGGAGATTAGGGCTGTTTATAGAAAATGCAGGCTGGGTTGATGCCGGTTTTGAGGGGAATATAACACTTGAGTTTTATAATGCCAACTCAAGACCTTTGAAAATCTATCCAGGAATGAGGATATGTCAGCTTGTTTTTGCCAGGATGGAAACTCCAGCAGAAAATCCATACAGAGGAAAATATCAAGGACAGAGAGGCACAACGGCCTCCCGTATTTATATGGATAAGGATTAAGGCTGTATTGCTTCCCAGGGTGCTGTTCCACACTTTTCCTGCCCATAGGCTGTAACACACATTTCATAAATCAAATACTGATATGCATAAGTTGCACAGTTTACATGGTCAAGACCTCCAGTATTAAAAAGCTCCTCTGGATTTATAAGTTCTGTATTTACTCCGTGGTTCTTAAAGTTTTCATAAGTAAGGAGTGTAAGATTATAAGGAAGTATATTATCTCCTGAACAATGAACAAATTTCACAGGAAATGCAGGTACCCAGTTATCTACATTGTTTTTTCTCAAATCTTGTCTAAACGGATTGTTATCATTTATCAGAAAATCCTGTATCACTTCTTGCTTAAACAAATAAGAAACTTTGAATAAAGGTGTAACTGTATCATCTAAACAGTAGTCAGGAGGTGGATTTAAAATTCCACACACTGTAGTTAACATATCTCCATATATCTCTTCTCCACTTTTTGTTTTATCAAAGTACAGCGGTATTTTCTGGTCAAAGGGAGATATAACTAAGTCTGAAAGAGTTATATTGTCATAGACTTCAGAATAAGCATAAATCACATAGGCAATGAAAGGGGGAAATGTTATATCTTCCTGCTGAAGAAGTCCTAAAGCAAGTGTTTCAAGATTGTAAGTTCCTGCCATTGGGAAAACAGCTTTTATTGTAAATCTCTGGTTTGTTTCCTGTATTTTCTTGGCTGTTGCTAAAGTTGCATATCCTCCTTCAGAATATCCTGTCAGATAAACTTCTCTTTTAACTGCTTCACCATTTTGTTCTGCATAATCTAAAGCAGCATTTATCAGGTCTATTGCAGAATTTGCAAGGGAATTGGCTATCATATATGGATGATAATGGTCTTTTGACGTACCATACCCAATATAATCAGGCATTAATGTTGCAAATCCTAATCGTCCTGTGTAAGTCAGAGCAATCAAGGTAATAGGATTTATCTCTGGTGGAGGAGTATTATCAGGATTTTCTAAATATTTTTGCAATGCTAAAAGGTCAGATGGAATAACATTAGAAGGAGCTTCAGCGTCTAAAAAAATAGTTCCATGCTGGTCTGATACAATAGGTGCTGAGAAAAGGTCTTTTATTGCTGGGTCTTCTACCACAGGTAATATCATTACTCCTGAAGCTTTTATCTTATTTCCTTTATCATCCTGTGTCCAGTAAGTAACTTTATAAATTTTCGCTCCAAATTGAGCTGTTGCATCTTGTGTGGCTGTTACCTGTGGCTGTGTAGCAGCTGTCAAAATCGTACTTATTGTTGAACTATCCAGTGTAGCAACCTCTTGGGCTTCTATTAACGTTGAATTTCGTATATTATCTGTATCATTGCTACAACTAATAAAGGAGAAAATAATAAATACCAATAAAAAAGAAAAGTATTTTTTCTTCATAATCTCCTCCTCCTTTTATATTCCTGCAACTACTTCTATTTCCACCAGAGCCTCTTTGGGTAGATTACTAACCTCAACTGTAGCTCTGGCAGGTTTATGTTCTGTAAAATATCTACCGTAAACCTCGTTGACCTTTTCAAAATCATTTATATCCTTCAGGTATATTGTTGTCTTTATAACGTGGTTCATATTAAGTCCTGCTTCTTCAAGAATAGCCTTTATATTTTCCATTACCCTTTCTGTTTGTTTCTCTACACTTCCTCCGATAAACTCCTGTGTTTTAGGGTCAATGGCAATCTGGCCGGATACAAATACAAAGCTTTCATATTTTATAGCCTGTGAGTAGGGACCAATAGCCTTTGGTGCTTTATCTGTTTCTATTATTTGCATCTTTAGTCCTCCAATTCCTCTAATTTTATTTTTCCTTCATAAAGGGCTTTACCTACAACAACACCGTAAACTCCATATTCTTTAAGCTGGTATAGTTTTATCACATCCTCGACACTTCCAACTCCCCCTGAGGCAATTACAGGATGTTTGAGATTTTCTGCCAGTTTTTTTGTTCCTTCAATATTGGGACCCACCATAGCCCCGTCCCTGTTAACATC
>JALWLQ010000047.1 GCA_027084095.1 Persephonella sp. | reverse complement strand
TTATGGCAGGCTCATTTTTTATTCCAAAATAAAGACCTATAACAATGGCTATGCTTAGCAAGATGTATACTGATATACTGGCCAGTATTGATTTTAGCTTTGATAGATGAATCTGGGTAAGGTAATAGCCTAAAATTATTGCAAGGGGCGGATATGCAGGCACTGTATAATTAGGAAGTTTTGTTTTGGAAATGGCAAAAAATCCCACATATACAGCTGCAAAAATTAGTGAAAATAGCAGAATATCTTTACTTTTGTCTTTCCATACCCTTTTCAAAGCCTGAATAATAAAAATAGAAAAAGGCAGCAGTCCAAGAAAAACAAATAAAAATGTGACTAAAAATATTCCCCCGTGCCCTTCCATAGGGGCAGAAAATCTATGGATATTATGCTTAAAGATAAAATCATAAACCCATTTTCCATCGGTTTTTATATAGACAGCAACATACCACGGCAAAGATACAGCAAGGGTTATTAAAAATCCTTTTATAGGTCTTAAAAATTTTATTGAGCCTAAATTTAAATTTCTAATTAAAAACAGATAAATAAGAATTATTGCAGAAGGCAAAACAATTGCAACCGGTCCTTTTGTTAAAACCCCTAATCCCATAAAGATATAAAACAGGTATATGAAAATACTCTTTTTTTCCTTAAAACCAACAAAAAATGAAAAAAGTGCAGCATTTATCCAGAAGATTAGGTATGGGTCAGGGACAGCCATATGAAACTGGACAGAAGTATGTAAGGAAGACACTAACACAATAAAAGTCATAAAGGCAACTTTTTCCCCTAAATATCTTCTGGCAAATAAAAATGTGATTAAAACGGTTAAAGCCCCGAAAACAGCAGAGAAAAATCTTGCTGAAAACTCATTGACACCAAATAGTTTATAGGCAATTATCATAAAGTAATAATGGACAGGTGGCTTATCTGTTCTGAGCTCATAATTAAAGGTGGGAACAATTAAATCTCCCCTTTCCAGCATCTCTCTGGCACATTCGGAATTTTTGGCTTCATCCAGGGAATAAATAGAAAGACCGCCTATATTTGCAGAAAAAACAAGGATAGCTGCTATAAACACAAATATATATACAAACAGGTTTTTTCTTTCGTTCAAAAAGAGTTAACCTCAGGATATTTATTTTTCTATTATTTTATCAGCTTTTCTGTGTGGCTTATATAAACAATAAATTATATGCTAAAATCTGAATGTTGTTCTTTATAATTAAAAGTAATAGTCAGCCTGCAGTTGACAAATGAATTTTCATTCATTATTTTGGATAAAGGAATTAAAACAGTGAGGGTTTAGATGCATATCCCTGACGGATACCTCTCTCCAATGACATATATACCTTCATACGTAGTGGCTGTGCCCCTTATGGCTTATGGAATAAAAAAACTAAAGGGAGAGTTAAATGACCAGGCCCTCCCTCTAATATCTTCATTAACAGCAATGTCTTTTCTAATTATGATGATAAATATCCCTATTCCTGGGGGAACAAGCGGACATGCCATTGGAGCTGCCGCTATCTCTATTTTGATTAATCCCTGGATTGCTTTCATATCTATAAGTCTTGTTTTACTGATACAGGCACTTATTTTTGGGGATGGTGGGATAACAGCCTGGGCTGTTAACTCCCTTGCATTAGGATTTGTTGCTTCTTTTGTTGCTTATTACTCCTTTAAAGTTTTATCCAAACTTAATGAAAATATAGCCCTATTTATCTCTGGGTGGCTTTCTATTGTGGCTGCTTCTTTTGTTGTTGCTGTTTTCCTTGGAATTCAGCCTGTTATAGCCCATACCCCTGATGGAAAACCTTTATTCTTTCCTTTTGGACTGGAAATTACAATTCCAGCTCTTGTTGGTTCCCATATACTTTATTTTGGTGCTGTTGAAGGATTATATACCCTACTTGTTGTTAAATTTATTGAGAAAATAAAAAATCCCTTTCTTAAAGGGAGTATAAAAGATGTATAAAAAATTTCTTTTGCCTGTGGTTTTACTGCTGATAGCTGTTCCACTGGGATTACTTACAGATAAACCTGCATGGGGAGAGTGGGAACAAAGTTTTTATAAACAGGTTATCGGTTTTATACCTGAAGGAATGAAAAATGAAGGTTTAATCAAAGCTATAATTCCAGACTATTCTTTGGATGGTCTTCCTGAAGTTTTTGCTTATTATCTGTCAGCTATAGTTGGAATTTCAGTTATATTCTTATTTTTTTATATGCTAAAAGGATTTAACAGGTCTAAAGGTGAAGGATAAACTATTTTTTGTCCTGTATTTGCTTGGCATAATTGCTCTTACTTCTGTTCATAATCTATGGTTTTTCCTTGGTTTTTTGTTTGTTCTGTTTGTCATTTCAGGAAAGAGTATTGTTCCTGTTGGGAAAAAAACAGTTCTATCTATAATTCTGTTTAACAGTATCGTTAGCATAAGCTATATTATTTACTCTATTTTTAAAAATCAGGAATGGTTTGAGTATATACTCCTTCTTAATTTAAGGGTTTTTACCATAACATTTATGACATTTCTTTTTATCAAGAGGGTAAATATCTTTAAAGCTTTATCCTTTTCAAAAACTCTTCAATTTTTGTTGGTTCTTTCTTACAGCCAGATTTTGACCTACAAAAAATCCTTTAATGAGTTTAAACTGGCACTAAAAAGCCGAACCATTCAGAAACCTGAAAGAAAAGATATGTATAATTTTATCTCAAGGGTATTTTATTTCTTTTTGAATAAGTCTATGAATAACTCAAAA
The DNA here is from genome assembly GCA_027084095.1 of Persephonella sp. Classification (GTDB taxonomy): domain Bacteria; phylum Aquificota; class Aquificia; order Aquificales; family Hydrogenothermaceae; genus Persephonella_A. Next base: position 3,189 of record JALWLQ010000047.1, on the reverse strand, counting down.
GAAATTTCACAGGCTATGAAATCAAGGGGATTTTTTATAGATTGAGTATGGTAAAAGTAGAAAATCTTTTTTTTAAATATGAAAACAAGGAAGTTTTAAAAGATATATCCTTTTCCATTAAAAAAGGTGAAAAAGTTGTTCTCCTTGGTATAAATGGAAGTGGAAAATCAACACTTTTAAAAATTTTAAATGGTCTGATTTTTGCCCAACAAGGAAAGTATTTTTATAAAAATACACAAATAACCTCTAAACAGCTTAGGGACAAAAATTTTGTGAGGCAGTTTAGGAAAGAGGTTGTTCTCCTTTTTCAAAATCCTGACAGCATGCTTTTTAATCCTACTGTTTATGATGAGATTGCCTTTGGCCTTCGCCAGCTTGGCTTAGATAATATAGACGAAAAGGTCAAATACTGGGCTGATAAGCTGGGGATTTACAAATATTTAGACAGACCTCCTTTTGAGCTTTCCGGGGGAGAAAAACAAAAGGTATGCCTTGCATCACTCCTTGCTTTAGAACCAGAAGTTTTACTGCTTGATGAGCCTACAGCAAACCTTGACCCACGAAGTATAGGCTGGCTGGTTGATTTCCTGTATGAGCTTGATATTACAGTTGTTACCACAACCCACAACTTAAGCCTGTCTTTAGAGCTTGGAGAGAGGGGACTTGTTTTATCAGAAAATCATCAGCTTATATATGACGGCAACCTTGAGGAGTTTGTTAAGGACATAGACAGGCTAAAAGAGGCCAACCTGATACATATCCACAAACACAGACACGGTAATGTTATCCATACCCACTACCACATCCATGACTTTTGATTTAGGTTATACTATATTAATGAATATCCATTCATCAGGAGGATTAAAATGTGTAAAGATTGTGGTTGTTCTATAACGGATACACATCATCACCACGACCATGAACATCATCACCATCATCATGGAAATCCAACCCTTGAGGATAAAAAAACTGTTGAGGTAATTACAAAAATCCTTGATGCAAATGATAAACAGGCAGAAAGCAACAGAAAACATTTTGACCAGCACGGAATTTTTGCAATAAATCTTATGAGCTCTCCTGGTGCTGGGAAAACAACCCTTTTGGAAAAAACCATTGAACTGCTTGGAGATGAGCTGAAAATTGGTGTTATAGAAGGAGATTTAGAGACTAATAGGGACGCAGAGAGAATAAGAGCCAAAGGGGTTCCTGCATATCAAATCACAACCGGGCAGGCATGTCATCTTGATGCTTTTATGGTTCATGATGGAATTCATCATATGCCCCTTGAAGAGCTTGATATTGTATTTGTGGAAAATGTTGGAAACCTTGTTTGCCCTGCTTCTTACGATATAGGAACACATCTGAATGTTGTGCTACTCTCTGTTCCTGAAGGAGATGATAAACCGGCTAAATACCCTGTGATGTTTAGAAGTGCAGACCTGATGCTTATTACAAAGATAGACCTTCTTCCTTACTTTGATTTTGATATCAAAAAGGCTATTGAAGAGGCAAGAGCTTTAAATCCTAAAATGGATGTTATTCAGGTTTCCACAAAAACAGGAGAAGGTTTGGATAAATGGATTAATTATATAAAGCTAAAATCTTCTCTGAGAAGCATAGTATAACCTTTAGCCTCTGCTTTGATATTGTGATTAAATATTTTTATACTTATATTTGTATAAAAAAAGCAGGGGTTTTGAATTGTCTAAAATAAAGAAATTTTCAAAGGAAGAAAAAAAACAAGAAATAGTAAGAACAGCTTGTAAACTGTTTGCAGAAAGGGGGTACTATAATACAACTATTCCAGATATAGCAGAAGCTATGGGAATGAGTGTTGGAAATCTTTATAACTATTTCAGCTCAAAAGAAGAACTTGCCAAATATATAATGAGATATTCTTCAAGACTTCTTGGGGATGAGATTAGGAAAATAAATGAAGAAAACATAACCACCAGAGAAAAAATTTACAAAGTTGTAAGAAGATTTTTTGAAATTGCTCAACAACAACCTGAGCTGATTGAATATTTTCTTAGAGTATTTTTGTCAAACAGAGAAGTTTTTGAGGAAGGATGTGAAGGATTTTTGTGTGTAAGTGAGGTAGTAACGGAGCTTATGCTATTTCTGGAAGAGGGAGCGAGAAAAGGAGACCTTAGACAACAGGATTTTTTCCCTGCCTTTGTTACACTGATGGGTCCCCTTGGTGGAATGGTTTTCCTGCAGGGAGAAAATGTCATGCCAAAAACACCTATAGAATACTCAGATGAACTTGCAGAGAATATCTGGCGTGCTTTGAAAAATGACTAAAAAAACTCTATTGTGGCTTCAAGGGTTAAGCTGTAATGGAAATTCCCAGTCTCTCTTAAATGCGGAAAACCCATCTTTTTATGAAATTTTTTCAAAAGTTGAGATTATCTTCCATCCGGAAATTAGTTATAAAGAAGATATAGAGAAAGTTTTAGATAAAGTTTTAACAGGAAAGAAAAAGGTAAATTTTCTGGTAATAGAAGGTAGTATAACAACAGATAAGCGTTTCAACAGAATAGGAGAACTTTCAATAGGTGAAATTGTTTTAGAGCTGAAGGACAAAGTTGATTATATTATTGCAGCTGGTAATTGTGCATCATTTGGTAATATTCCTGCTACTTTTACAGGAAATCCTGATGTAAAAGGTTTACAGTTCACCTTCAAAGAAAAAAAAGGTTTTCTACCTCCTGATTTTAAAACCAAATCAGGATATCCAGTTATAAATATCCCCGGATGTCCTATGCATCCTGCATGGTTTATGCAGACTTTAATAGCTCTTCTTGAAGGCAGAGATATACTTTTAGATGAATTTAATAGACCAAAAGAACTTTTTATGTATCTTTCCCACGATGGATGTATCAGGAATGAGTATTTTGAGTGGAAAGCAGAGGCAGAGGAGTTTGGACATAAGGAAGGATGCCTATTTTATAATCTGGGATGTAAAGGTCCCATGACCCATGCACCTTGTAATAAAATCCTATGGAATAGAATATCTTCTAAAACAAGAGCAGGAATGCCCTGTATTGGCTGCACAGAGTTTGATTTTCCATTAAGGGAAGACTTTTTTGAAACAAAGAAAAATATGGGAATTCCAGAAGAAGTTCCTCTGGGGGTTTCTAAAAGAGCTTACATCACAATAACAGGAGTAGCAAAGACCCTGAAAAA
>JALWLQ010000046.1 GCA_027084095.1 Persephonella sp. | reverse complement strand
ATGAAGTGGAAGAAGTTGATATAAACTCCCTGCCAAAAACAAAAACTCCTATTATGATGAATGTTGCTTCTCCAGAAGGGGCATTTGATTTTTCATTCCTCCCAAATGCAGGAGTTGGACTTGCAAGAGAAGAATTTATTATAAATAACTATATTGGAATTCACCCTCTTGCCCTTATTAAGTTTGAAGAAATTAAAGAGAAAGACCCAGAGCTGGCCAAAATAATAGAGGACAAAACATTTGGATACGATAATAAAGAAGAGTATTACATCAAAAAACTTTCCTATGGTATAGCCAGAATTGCAGCTGCATTTTATCCAAAACCAGTTATAGTTAGATTTTCAGACTTCAAATCAAATGAGTATGCAAACCTTATTGGTGGAAAATATTTTGAACCTATAGAAGAAAACCCAATGATAGGATGGAGAGGTGCGTCCAGATACTACTCTCCACAATTTAAAGAAGCATTTGGCCTTGAATGTAAAGCAATTCTTAGAGTAAGAAACAAAATGGGACTTACCAACGTAAAAGTTATGGTTCCATTCTGTAGAACTCCAGAAGAAGGAGAAAAAGTCCTCAAAGTTATGGAAGAGTTCGGTCTCAAAAAAGGAGATAACGGACTGGAAGTCTATGTAATGTGTGAACTTCCATCTAACGTTGTCCTTGCAGACCAGTTTGCTCAGCATTTTGATGGATTTTCAATTGGTTCAAACGACCTGACACAGCTTACCCTTGGTTTAGATAGGGATTCTTCACTGGTAGCTCACCTGTATGATGAAAGAAATGAAGCTGTAAAAAGATTGATAGCACAGGTGATAAAAACAGCAAAACAACATGGAAGAAAAATTGGAATATGTGGACAGGGTCCATCAGACTATCCAGATTTTGCCCAGTTCCTTGTTGAACAGGGGATAGATACAATATCAATAAATCCAGACGCAGTTCTGAAAACCACCAAAGCTATTTACGAAATAGAGAAAAAATTAGGATTACATTAAATATTACAATATGTTATAATTTTATAATCTATAAAAAGGGAAGGCTTAAAGCCTTTCCCTTTTTTTCCGAAAATATATATTAAATAAACGAGGACTTTAGAGGATTTATTATCCTCCGACCTCTGAGGGGAGAAAAAAGGATGAAAGTACTCGAGAAAATAAAACCTGTTTCCGGTATTTTTCATAAAGAAAAAACCTCTTTAGGTATTCAACTTGATAAAGGTTTTGCAAGAATAGCAGTACTTTCTAAAGAAAAAGGACATTTTGAAATTCCTATAATGCCCTTTGAAGTATCTCTCGTTGATAACAAAGAACAAGCAGGTTTATTAATAAGAGAAGAACTTGAGAAAAGAGATTTACATATTAAAAATGTTATAGTTAGCATACCTACACTTTCCACATTATACAAAACTCTGAAACTACCTAAAATGTCTCCAAAGGAAATAGAGGAGGCTGTTGAGTGGAATATAAGAGAAGATATAAAAAGTATAAAAGGAAGCACAATTTATGATTACGATATCATAGAGGAAAAAGATGACAGTTTAATTGTATTTGTTGCTATTTCTAAAATAGAAGATATAGAAAATATAAGAGAAATAATGAAATATGCTAATTTAGAGTTAGATATAATAGATTCCGAGGGGGTTGCTTTAATAAACCTTGCAGAAGCAGAAAGAAGGAATAATCCCGATTTAAGAGAAGAAAATAATATATGTATCATCCATCTGGACATTAATGATTCATATCTTATTTTCTTTCATGAAAATGTTATAGTTCAATCTTTGAATTTTGATGCCAGGAGTTATGAAGAGCTAAGCCCAGATGAGAAAGAAGTAGTTGTTGATAAACTAATTAATGAAATTAACTACTTCTTCCTCACAATAAATGAACCAAAAATTATCTATACCTCAGGACTTTTTGCCAAATACCCAGAAATACAGGCTTATATGCAGCTTAAGTTTTCTACAAGATTTACCCTTGTTGAGTTAGACCCTGTAAAAGCTCTTAACATAGATTTCCAGGGAAATATTCCCCTGGGGATATATAACATACCATTTGGATTAGCATATAGGAGATTTGAAGATGATTAAGATTAATTTAAATCCTGAAAAGAAAAAAGCTAAGGTTTCTCAAAAAAGAATATCTCCTGCATCTATAGGAACAAATAAAGGATTGCTATATATAGGCATACCTATCCTGTTAATAGCTGCTGAAATAGTTTATATTGTGTATTTGAACGGAAATATATCAAATCTTTCTGAAAAGAAACAGGTTTTACTGGAAGAAAGAGCAAAATATAAGAATATTGAAAAACAGATAAATAGACTGAAAAAGGCTGTTGTTGAAGCAGAAAAATTAAGAGAAACAACAAAACTAAAAATAGCTGTATTTAACAAACTGGCATCTTCCAAAACGGATTTTATTCCAATGATAAAAGCCATAGTACTTAGTCTGCCCGATGGTGTCTGGTTGAAGAAAATGGAAATTGGTCGTTCTAATGGAAAGTTAGATGGATTTTCTTTCAATCCAAAATATATATCCAATTTTTACGATAATTTATCCCAGTATTACACTGAAATCAAATTTAATTCAGTGAAAAAACAACTATCTCAAAATAAGAAAGTTAAATATTATGCATTTAATTTCAAACTAAATAAATGGAAGAGAAATGAAGGAAATAAAAAAAAGGAAGAGAAAAAAGTCCCAAATAACCAGGTAGGGAGGAAATAACTTTGGATGCTATAAAAGAGCAATGGGAAGGGCTTCCTGAGTGGCAAAAAATATTGCTGGTTGGAGTTTTTACAGCACTTGCGTTATATGGAATTTATGTACTTTATATTGAACCAAAAAAAATGGAAGAAAAAAGATTAGAAGAAGAAGTTAACAACCTTCAAACCCAGGTTGATAGACTTAAAAGATTTGCCCGTCCCGAAATTAGAAAAAAACTGGAAGATAAACTTGCAGAAGTAAAAGCAGAAATACAGAGCTTAAATAAACAGCTTGAGGAAATAAAATCTGTAATACCAACAGAAGAACAGGCTCAAGAAATTCTACGCTTTATATCTGAGGCTGCCAACAGGTCAAATATGTCTATGAATGAATTTAAAGTTTCTAATCCTGAAGAGGTTTATATGAGATATAACAAATCAAAGGATAAAGTCGAAATAGTTACTGATAAAACTAAAAAGAAGGACAAATCTTTTATAAAAATAAATCGGGTTAGAGTTCAACTGGATATGAGCAGCAGAAATCTATCCAATCTTTTAATTTTCCTTAGAAGGCTTGGAAAAAGCGATAGATTTTTCAGTCTGGATAATGTTTATATAGAAAAAGTAAAAGGAAAAGAACTCAATACCTTTAAGATAAAAGTTATTGTTTCAACCTACTTTATGTAAATAGGAGGGATTAATGAAAACTCTTAGAAATTTAACTATTTTCCTTATCTTTATGGGTTTATTAGGAATAGCCAATGCCCAGGAGCAAGAACCATTCTTTGAGGGAGAAAACGCCGTAGGGTATATAAAAGACACCAGAGGTAATAAATATATCGTAATTGAGACACCTGATGGAAGAGCTAAATTGATAAAAACCAGAAAGAACCCTGAAGAGATACTTCAAGATAGTTATGGAATATCAAATAAAGACTTCCAAATCAGGTAGGAGAGAGGTGAGGTTATGAGAATAAAAACGGTTTTAATAACAATAGTACTAATGTTCATTCTCTCAGCAACAGGAGTAAAAGCACAACCTAAGGTAGCTGCAGAATTTTATGGAGCAAAATTAAGTACCGTTATAGATGTAATATCTCAATTGGCGAAAAAAAATATTATCTGGGATAAGGAAGCAGCTAAAAACTCCTCTATGCCTGTTTATCTTTCAATCAGACGACCTGTATCTATTGAAACATTATTTAAGCTTGCTCTCAAAGAATACGGACTTATATATATACAGGATAACGGTGTTTATAGAATAAAAGTGGCAGAAGATGCATTAATTACTGTACCTCCTGATGTTATTAAGTTTCTCGGAAAAGATGTTTTTAATTCATTTGTAAGTATAGTAAAAGATAATGCCTCACCTGCTGCAGAAATAAAGATTTATAAATCAAGTAATGCAGTTTATATAAGAGATGCTAAGGAAAATGTGGAAAACATTAAAAAAGTTGTAGCAGAATTTCTAAAGCCTCTTGAAAAAGAAGCAGCTAAATTAGCAAAAATAGAAGAAGAAAAAGAACAGAGAATGAGAGAGGCGGCTTTAGAAAAAGCAAAAGCAGAATCTATGCTGATTAAAAAAGAACTCACTGTAGCACCTGAAGAGTTTCAGGCTATAGAAGATGAGCTGATAGAAAAACTTTCCCCTTATGGAAAATACTCCTATGACCCCAAAACACACAAACTTACTATTATAGAAGTAAGAAATAATTTTGGAAAAATAAGTAAAATTCTGGCTAAAGCCCAAAAGATAGACATTGTTACAAAATGCTATTATGTAAGAGCTTTAGAACCAGCAGAACTTTTAACAACTATAAGCGAAAATTATCTTACCAAATACGGTTCTGTTATTTTTAAATCAAAAGAAACATCAAAGGCAATAGGTGTTGAAAAGAACCTTCAATTCGGCGGTAACACTGGAAGTACTATAACTTCAACCACAACAGAAAGAGAAAGAAGTATCATAACATCCCTTCCTAAAATATGTATTACAGATATTCCTTCCGTGGTAGAAAAAGTCTATAAAAACTTCTCTAACATTCTTTTAAAAAGACCATATCAGATTGCTATAGAAGCAAGAATTGTTCAAATACAATCCTCATTTAAAAGAGAACTTGGAATTCAATGGGGTATTTCTCATTACGGAGGTTCAGGAGATATCGGGTATAGTATATCTGGTGGCTCTTTAACAGGATATATGTTTGATTTCCCTGCTGCATCTGTTTCCCCTGGAACTGGTTCATCTTTAGCAATAGGTGTAGTTAATGGGCTTACTACAAGTTTAGATATGCAACTTTCTGCCCTGGAGCAAATAGGAAAAAGCAAAATACTATCAAGACCTAAAGTTATAACAATAGATGGAGAAGGTGCCGAGATAGCCCAGGGTTTTGAAATCCCATACACAGTATTTGGTTCTACAGGAGGAGCTGCAATTGCCAATGTTAGATTTAAAGAGGCTGTTCTTAAACTGAACGTTGTTCCAAGAACTACAGCAGATGGTAATATTATAATGACAATAGATTTAACACAGGATATACCTGATTTTGCAAAATCTGTTGCCGGTCAACCACCTATACAAACAAAAAGTGTAACAAGTAAAGTTGTAGCTAAGGATGGACAGACAATAGTTATTGGTGGAATTCTGGAAAAAACCGAAGAGGTTGGAGAAAAAGGAGTTCCTGGCCTTATGAATATTCCCCTCTTAGGTTGGTTGTTTAAGAATAACTATAAAAGCTATGAAAATAGAGAACTTCTCATATTCATAACACCGAAAATAATATATGAGTAAGGAGGATTTAGAAGATATGGGGATTAAAAAGACATTAAAGTTTTTACCAGTTGTTATAGTCGCAGGAATTTTATATTCCTGTGGCACCGGGGGAGGTGCAGAAAACGGTGCATCGGTAGTTGTTGAACTTAAATCTATTTCACCTACGACAGCCCAGATTGATTTATTTGATTTGGTAGATAGTAATGGGGACGGTACTTGTGATTATTACCTTATACCGACCCAGGATACACTTATTAGTGCTACGTTTAATGTGAAATCAATAAATCCAGAAAAAATAAATCCTTCTGATGTGAATATATATAAGTATGAACTTTCCTTTTCTAAAGAAGATGAAGTTTCACCCACATTAAAACCTCTTACTTTAAATATGAGTTGTACTGCTGTTGTAGACCAAGATACCACATGCCAGGCTACAGCTGTTCCTTTAAAATTAAAAAAATGTATTTTAGACTATATG